>JBILVK010000180.1:0-4409 GCA_044370475.1 Bacteroidia bacterium | reverse complement strand
ATTGGTATTAAAGAAGCCCATTACCCAGCAAGATTTGGTAATGGATGCACGCGTAGTACATTTTTATTTAACAGAAAACATGGTCCAAAAGATTGTTCAAGATGCCCAGTAGTATTCGGTTCAATGGGCCCAATCTTAAAAGAAAAAACCCTTAGTTGTTGGTTCAGACAAACCAAAAACTAAGGGTTTTATAATGTAATATTCTATGCTTGCTAAGAATTGAAATGTTAGTTGCTAACTGCCACTTCTTCTGGAGCTGCCTCAACAGGCTTCTTAACAATTACTTGGATTTTTAATTTGTAATCAGAACCCAAGTTAATTTTGAAATAGTTTTGTTGGATCATGGCCTTGCCACTTTCAGAAGCCTTTAATACTGCTAATAAATCACGTGCAACAGCAATTGCTGCAATATTGTTCACCATCATACCTTTGTTCACTTCCATGTTAAAGCCATAACCAGAAGTCCTTTTTCCACCAATAGCCTCAAACTCATGACGGTAAAGAGGGTATTCTTGTGGCTCAACCAAGGCCAATTTCATTTTGCTTAAAATGGCTGGCCTGTATTTTTGCCAAAGTGGTAAGTAGACGCTTGATTTATTCATATTATTTATCCTAACCTTATTGCTCCGCAAATAAGCACAATTTAAGCATATTATTGCCATTTGCCAAGCTTTTTTATGAATTAAAATAAAAAAGGAGACTATAAAAGAGATAAATTAATGTAACTTTAATGTTAAAATATGCCTAAATTATTGTTTCCTATTTTGAGCATTACCGCCACTTATAGCTCATTTTATCTCGTTTTTTATCAATAAATCATCCCTTTTTCGGTCCGAACCAAAGCGTTTTTGCTAGGAGGTAATTTGTCTAATATGTAAAAGTCCAAATTTCCCCATCAAATGTTTCAAATTGCAAAACCCCAAATCTTTGGTCGACCCAAAAGGTCTTTAATTTTTTATCTAAACTGTATTTTTCGGAAACGAAATCAACCTTGTAAACATCTGAATAGTCTTTGCCATTTACGTTAAAACTCGGCAAAATTTGATAGGGTACAATGGTATCCATGTTGTAACCCGAAACAGTACTGTGGAGCTCAGCTTTTAAGTCGGATTTATTGGCTAATCTAATTTTAGCATAATTAGAACCAAGACTGCCGTAGTTATAATAACTTCCGATGACAAAAAGATCCTCCCCTTGGTTTTTACCTATTTGGATGTTGAATTTTAAGCTTGTGTTATAGCTGTAGTAATCTGCTTTTCTAAGTTCATTTTGATATTCTCTGCATGGAGCAGTTTTATAAGTTTCATAATTTTGGTATTTGTATATTGAAAATTGAGCACTTCTCCCATAGTTTGAGGTGGGAATTCTACTGTAACTGGTATTCATAGATTCCAGCCAATGCCTTTCATTTTCTTCTAGCGTATTTTTAACCGTAGGTATGGGATATCTGCAGTCTTTCTCTCCACAAGCTGTAAAATACAATAAGCCTGTTACAAAAAGAAAGAGATGACTTGCGCGTTTCATGTTGTTCAAACTTAGGTTATTTTTTTTACTCTTCTAGTACCTGCATAAAAAGCCTAAAGCCTATGAGCGGACAAGCCATATAACTTGGGTAAAATTCATTAGGTGCATCAATGCGCAACCAATCTGCCCGCGAGCGGTAGTTTCCTCCAATGCAATCGCCCTTGGTGGCAATCATCTCACTTACATTGCCAGAAACATGGTACAAGCCGTTTTTACTTTGTTTAGCCTTTTTTAGGTCAGCTGGCTGCGTAAAATATCTCTCCGCGCCGTAAGGCTTGCAAGGAGAAAATACCTCCACCGAATCTGTTGCTTTTATTCTTTTACCATCATTGGTATAAAGACTATCGTACCAGATTTTTTCTTTGTAATCTCTTGGACAATAATTTACAATCATGCCATTGGGAATGCTGTCTATGCTGCTCCCCCAAGGAAATTTGTTGCGCATGTCTGAGGCAGCTGCAGCTTGCTGCCACTCGCTTCTACTAGGTAATTTAAACACTACTTTTTTAAATGGACGCTTAGGATTTTTATTGTATTCTTGGGTAATCCAATTGCAATAAAAATTGGCTTGTTCGTAGCTAATATTAACTAAGGGATAATAGGCATAGGCTGGGTGATGTAAATAATATAAAACATAAGGTTCATTATAAGAACCTGGGTCTCTCCACTTAGTGGTATCTGGTAATAAACTCTGGTAGATAGCAGGGTTCATTCTGTACCTTACATGGTTTAAAAAGGTAACATAATCAATATTGGTGGTTTCATATTTACACGCGTATAGGTTCCTGTTTATTTTAACAAAGTTCTTTTTAATGGACTTTACATGGTGCAGGCTCTTTGGTTTTTTCTGCCCACTTGCTGTGCTAGCTTGCATCGCCAAGGCAATAACTAACAATAGCTTAAAGCTTGTAAAGAGTATTTTTTTTATTCCCAACATATTTCAACTCGCCCCATTTTTTTACTTTTGAAAAGATACTGATTTTTTATTGCAGGATGAAAAATGACAAGATAATTTTCTAAAAATCTTATCTTTGCATTTCGTGAAAATAAGGCTGTTTAAAAAGTGGGTGTTTTTATTTCTAGGAGCCATGTTCCTGGTAAGCTCCCTTATGCCTGGTTTTACAGAGCAATTAAACAAACTTCCTTCTTTGGTGAATCATTATAGACACCATGTGGAAGAGCATGATACCACTAGTTTTGCAGAGTTTATCAGCATCCATTATGGAGACGATGCTACCCACCGCAATGAAGAAGATCATGGTGATTTGCCTTTATACCAAATAAGCGGTTCTGTGATGTTGGTGGTGGTGCAAGAATTTCCCATTATTAATTTGGAGTTAGCATCTAACTCTCCAATTGAACACACAAGCTACAAAGATCAAAGCTATTCTTTTAAAACATCAGGGGGCATTTTTCAGCCACCCCGCCTTGCCTAAATCTTGTTGATTAGCCCATACGCATCTTGCTTATGGTATTTTTTTATTTAAACCCTTAAGGGTTTTTCATTATTAAATTTATTAGGTTTATATGTTAAACAGAATCATTGGATTTTCTGTCCATAATAAATTGATTATCGCTCTTGGTACCTTGTTTTTGGTACTATATGGCATATTTCAATTAACAAAATTGCCCATAGATGCGGTGCCAGATATTACCAATAACCAAGTACAGGTTATTACGGTATCCCCATCTTTGGGAGCGCCAGATGTGGAGCGACTTATTACTTTTCCGCTGGAGCAGGCCTTAAGCAATATTCCGGGTAAGATTGAGATAAGAAGCTTTTCGCGTTTTGGACTGTCCTTAGTTACCATTGTGTTTGACGATGAAACAGATGTGTATTGGGCTAGGCAACAAGTAAGCGAGCGCCTACAATCTGTAAAAGACCTTATTCCGGCAGGAGTGGGGATACCAGAATTAGGTCCGGTTACCACTGGTCTTGGCGAAATTTACCAGTATGTTTTGCGTCCAAAACCAGGCTATGAAAAGAAATTTACTTTGCAAGAATTGCGCACCATACAAGATTGGATTGTGCGCAGACAATTGCTGGGAATTAAGGGTGTGGCCGATGTTAGTAGCTTTGGTGGTTTGCTCAAGCAATATGAAGTTGAGGTAGATTTAGACCGACTCAAAGCGCATAATTTAAGCATCAATGAGGTGTATGCTGCGGTAGAAGCTAATAACCAAAATGAAGGTGGAGCGTACATTGAAAAAGGTCCGCAAGTACTCTTTATTAGAACAGAAGGTCTGATCCAATCCATTGCCGATATAGAGCAGGTGGTTGTAAAAACACTGCCCAATGGCTCACCTATTTTTGTACGCGACATAGGGAAGGTAAATATTGGTCATGCCACTCGTTATGGAGCCATGGTGTTTAATGATATGGGGGAGGTTTCTGGTGCAGTGGTGATGATGTTAAAAGGCGCCAATAGCAATGAAGTTATTAAGTTGGTAAAAGAGCGCATCGTTCAAATAGAAGAGACCTTGCCAGAAGGTGTGATGATAGATGCGTTTTTGGATCGAACCAAAATGGTAAATAATGCCATTGGCACTGTTGAAACAAATTTATTAGAAGGTGCGCTCATTGTTATTTTTATATTAGTGATGTTTTTGGGTAATGTGAGGGCTGGATTTTTGGTAGCCTCTGTTATTCCCTTGTCTATGCTGTTTGCAGTAATCATGATGAATGCATTTGGCGTGAGTGGAAATTTGATGAGCTTAGGTGCCTTAGATTTTGGACTGATAGTGGATGGGGCCGTAATTATTGTGGAGGCGGTAATGCATACCATAACGCATAGTCGGCGCTTTACCGCAATTGCAGATTTATCTCAGAGCAAAATGGATTCTCACGTGAAACATTCTGCGGGTACAATGATGAACAGTGCGGT
>JBILVK010000013.1:0-46880 GCA_044370475.1 Bacteroidia bacterium | reverse complement strand
GAACTGCTTAGGGAAAGAGGTGCGGCTGCTTGGCCAAAATCTAGATCCTACACCGCCAGCCATAATGATGGCATAATTATTTTTTTTCTGCATTTTTTATCGTAAGTTGTACGGGGAATTTCTCCCAGAAAACATTTGCAAATAAATAAAAGATTTTCATGCATTTGATTTTAATTAACGGATAATTTGTATTATTTTAGTACACTTTTTCTTTAAAATATAGCAAAATGGCGGCAGCGAAACGTGTAAAAGACAAGATTCAGGGTGAAAAACCTGATTTAAAAGAAGCTTTAAGAAATTATTTTGGGTTCGATAGTTTCAAAGGAGAGCAGGAGGCAATTGTGCACAACCTCCTTGAAGGCAATGATACTTTTGTAATCATGCCTACAGGTGGCGGTAAATCAGTGTGTTATCAATTACCAGCCCTCATTATGCCAGGAACGGCAATTATTATTTCGCCACTTATTGCGCTCATGAAAAACCAAGTGGACGCCATTCGCTCCCTTTCGCATGAGAGTGTGGCCCACTTTTTAAATTCTTCCCTTAACAAGGGAGAAATTACGGCAGTAAAGAAAGACATCAATGCGGGCATGACAAAAATGCTCTACATCGCACCCGAGACTTTAAAGAAAGATGAGACCATAGAATTTCTAAAAACCATCGATATTTCCTTTGTGGCCGTAGATGAGGCGCATTGTATTTCTGAATGGGGACATGATTTTAGGCCAGAATATCGCCGTATTAAAGCCATGGTAAAGGAAATTAAGGATGTTCCTTTGATGGCACTTACCGCCACTGCAACTCCAAAAGTGCAGAGTGATATCATCAAAAATCTCCAAATGGGCGATGCCACCGTCTATAAATCTTCCTTCAATCGCTCCAATCTATATTACGAAGTTCGTTCAAAAGGCAAAAAAGGTGAAGCCATCAAAGAAATCGTATCTTTTATTAAGGCCCGTCCCAATAAAACAGGTATTATTTACTGTCTGAGCCGAAAACGCGTGGATGAAATAGCTGGAATTTTGCAAGCCAATGGTATCAAAGCGCTACCTTATCATGCCGGATTAGATGCCAAGGTGCGTGCAGATCATCAAGATAAGTTCTTAATGGAAGATGCAGATGTCATTGTAGCCACCATTGCATTTGGTATGGGCATTGATAAGCCCGATGTGCGCTTTGTGATTCACTACGATATTCCAAAGAGTATAGAAGGTTATTACCAAGAAACCGGCAGGGGAGGCAGAGACGGACTCGAAGGCGAATGTTTGTTGTTTTATAATCCCGCAGATATTGAGAAACTAGAAAAATTCCTGAAAGATAAACCGGTAGCAGAACGCGAAATTGGCGAGTTGCTTATTTTTGAAACGGAAGCTTTTGCCGAATCATCTGCCTGTCGCAGGAAATTCTTATTGCACTATTTTGGAGAAGAATTTCCAGAAAAGGATTGCAAAAAGATGTGTGATAATTGCAGACATCCAAAAGAGAAAATAGATGCCAAAGAGGCTGCTGTAAATGCCCTTAAAGTAATAAAAGAAATAAAAGGTAAGTATAACCTTAAACATTGTGTAGACATATTGATTGGTAGCAAAACCCATGAGGTTACCATGTCGGGTCACCACGAACTCAAAAGCTTTGGCGTTGGAAAAGACCAGGACGAAAATTATTGGAAATCTGTTATTCGTCAGGTCTTACTACGTGGTATGGTTACTAAAAACATTGAGAACTACGGCCTTATTGCCATTAACGAGGCAGGCGAAGCATTCTTGAAAAAACCTACTAAATTTGAAATGTCTGTCGATCGTAAGTTCGAGAAATTTACCGATACCGACGAAGATGATAGTCAGGTAGAGGCTGTGTACGATGAGGTATTGTTTAGCATTCTAAAAGATTTGTGTAAGAAAGTAGCCAAGACTAAAAACTTACCACCCTATATCGTATTTCAAGAGCCCTCTTTACAAGAAATGGCCTTTAAATACCCAATTACCATGGAAGAATTATCTAAGGTAACTGGGGTAAGTACAGGTAAAGCACAGAAATTTGGAAAAGAGTTTTTAGCCGTAATTGATAAGTATGTTACAGAAAACAATATTGAGCGCACAGAAGATGTAACCATTAAATCGGTGGTAAACAAAAGTGCACGCAAAATTGCCATCATTACCAATATTGATAAGCGTGTTTCTTTGGATGATATAGCGCGCGGACAAGGAATTAAAAAGGATGAATTGCTTACAGAAATTGAGAATATTGTAAACAGTGGTACTAAATTAAACCTAAGCAGGTATGTAAATGAAGTTACCGAAGAGGAAATTTTGGAAGAGGTAATGGACTTTTTTAGGAAAACCAACGACAATGTGATTGAGGTGGCAATGAAGGAATATGGCGAAGAATTTAGCAAAGACGACCTTCATTTGATGCATATTCATTTTATTAGTGAAATGGCGAATTAAATAAAATGATAATTTGCATTGGATATTATCCATTGTTAATACATTTGCAACCTTAATTTTAAATATCGTGAGCAGTAGTCATCATAATACGCAGAAACTATCTCTGGCAGGATTAGTGGTTGCCCTTGGAATTATTTATGGAGATATTGGTACTTCACCTCTATATGTATTTAAGGCCATTGTGCATGGAAAAGAGGTTTCTGAGCAGCTCATTCTCGGTGGATTGTCTTGTATATTTTGGACACTTACACTGCAAACTACAGTTAAATATGTAGGGATTGTACTCAATGCAGATAACAATGGTGAAGGTGGAATTTTTGCCTTATTTGCTTTGGTGCGAAGACGAAAACCCTTTTTAATAGTACCTGCTATTATTGGTGGTTGTGCGCTTTTAGCTGATGGTATGATTACTCCTCCCATTTCTGTTTCCTCAGCAATTGAAGGACTTTCTATCCTATACCCAGAATTACCTACCATACCTATTGTTATAGCTATTATAACAGGTATTTTTCTTTTACAAAGAATGGGAACCAGCATCGTTGGAAAAATGTTTGGTCCTGTTATGATTATTTGGTTCGGAATGCTAGGTATCCTAGGGATTCATGCCTTAGGAGAAAATGTTGGTGTTTTTAGGGCCCTTAATCCAATTTATGCTTACGATTTACTTACTGCTTATCCAAATGGTTTTTGGTTGTTAGGTGCAATCTTTTTATGTACCACTGGTGCTGAAGCCTTGTATTCTGATATGGGACATTGTGGTAAGCACAATATTAGGGTAAGTTGGATTTTTGTTAAGACCACCCTCATGCTAAATTATTTTGGACAAGGTGCCTATTTGTTAAATCACATTGGAACACCCTTGCCAGATGTTAACCCATTTTATGCAATTATGCCGCAGTGGTTCTTATTACCAGGTATTGTTATTGCCACCATGGCCACCATTATTGCAAGTCAAGCGATGATTACCGGTTCTTACACTTTGGTTTCAGAGGCCATAAGGTTAAACATTTGGCCAAAGGTGAAAATCAAATTCCCATCCGAATTAAAGGGCCAAATTTATGTGCCAAGTGTGAATTGGATTTTGTGGGTAGGTTGTATCATTATTGTACTTTACTTTAAGAATTCATCTGCCATGGAAGCCGCATATGGCTTGGCCATTATCATTACCATGTTAATGACTACTTTGCTTATTGTTAATTTCCTAGAACGTAAAAAAACCTCCAAGCCTCTATTGGTGCTTATGTTGTTGGTTTACCTTCCTTTTGAAGGTTCGTTTTTGGTAGCAAATATCGTTAAAATTCCAGCTGGTGGTTGGATGACTTTGTTGGTGAGCATGACATTTATTTTTGTGATGTGGGTTTGGCATAAAGGAAGAAAAATTAAAAACCGTTTAACAGAATTTGTAAACCTAAGAGAGTATTTGCCTTTGCTACATCAATTGAGTATAGACGATTCTATGTCGAAATACTCTACTCACTTAATTTACCTAACCAGTGCCGATCATTTATACGAAATTGAGTCGAAAGTGATGTACTCCATTTTGCAAAAACGTCCAAAGCGTGCCGACGTTTACTGGTTTGTTCATATACATGTAGACGATCAACCCTATACCATGGAATACAAAGTTGACCATATTACGGTGAACGATGTGGTGCGTGTAGAGTTTAGGTTGGGCTTTAGGGTGGAGCAAAAAATTAACTTCTACTTTAGAAAGGTTGTAGAAGAATTGGTTAAGAATGGTGAGGTGGATGTTACCTCAAGATATACTTCTTTGCGCGACCAAAAGATTACCGGCGATTTTAGGTTTGTTGTGTTAAAACGTCACCTCAGTAGCGAGAACGAGCTTATGGGATTAGAGCGTTTCATCATGGAATCTTATTTCGCTATAGATAGGTTCAGCTTAAGTGAAGAAAGGGCCTTTGGCCTAGATACATCTTCTGTTACGGTAGAGAAAGTGCCATTGGTTATTTCACCGATGCGCGATTTTAAACTCACCCGTGTTTACGATAAAACCTTTAATTATGAGCCTGCTCCTTCGGAGTTTATGGCAGAGTAAAACGGGCTTTTTTGCAGATTTATATAGCCAAAAATATTTGTGTATTGGGCTAGACTTAACGCTAAACGTGCCTTTTAAACACAGGTGTTAAAGATGGAAATATGCTAACAAATAAGTTGCTACCTAAGCCTGCTTTTTAAGCACGTAATAGCAAGTTGTTGTTACAAAATCGCGCAACCAAGGTAGGGCAGAAATAAACCCAAATTGCTTGCGTGGCTTAGCACCAAATTTATATTTATAGCTAGGGTTTATAAGATAGAACTCCCTTTGGGCAATAGCAAAACCAGCTTTCTTGGTAATGCGTTCAAAGCGGTTGATGCTAATTTGGGTTTCCTTAACCTCCATTACGTCCACAATTCTGCCTTCAATTTCGCCAAACATGCGCATTAAACCACGGTACATAAAATTGGGCAACAAATGAAAATAAGGAAGCTTATCGAGGTACTTGCTATCCAAACTTTGCTGATGTCCGCCATACGGCATACACCAAGGTGGGAAAGCAAAAAAGATTACCCCATCAGGCTTTAAAAAGTGAATGATGTGCTTCACAAATTTCTCTTGATCGTGAATATGCTCAATGGTATCTTTCAATAAAATAATATCGAATTTTTCGTCCAAATCGGTATCTGGATTAATGTCGTACACATTTTTATTGATAATAGAAACGGTACCCGCCGCGATGTCATTTTTTAAAAAATCTTTGGCAATTTTGCTCGAACTATCGAGCAATTCAATTCCTGTAACCCTACAACCAGCATCGGCAAAAGCCTTGCATACGCCTCCGTATCCACTGCCTACTTCCAAAAATCGCGCACCCCTAATTTTTTGCTTTTCCTTTGCTATAAACGGAATGATAAACTCGGTAGTGGTATCGTATTGTTGCTTAAAATATCGGTTATGATCGGCTTGTAATTCTATCATGAGTCAAAATGCTTGTAGGCGAAAATAAGCAATTTTAGCCAATCTCATTCATCTCGCAAAAATTGGCTTCGGTCTGAACCGATTCTAAAACCAAACCGTTATGTTGCCAAACAGGAGGTCTTCTGTGGAAACGGGCAGGCCATTGGAGGATATAAATGGGTCGTCGCTCCTATATTGTCTGTATTCAAGCCTAAAGAGTGCGTTTTCGCTAAGCTTATAATTTAAACAAAATCCATAACTGTTTAATTGGGTGCTTCCATTTGGCAAGCCCAGTGCGGCTTGCGCAGGGTTCTCATTTCTTAACATGACCAAGTGTGGGTCTGAGAAAAATTCTACACGACCAGAAAGGGAGAGTTTTTTATGCAGGGTATAACGGGCAATGATATTGCCTTGAAACCAAGAAGAGCCTTGTTTCGCATTTGTGTTTTGTTGCAGTCCGTAATACACACAACTTGTTAGCGAAAGTTTGCCATCTGGGTTAATGATGGCATACACATCGGTAAAGAATCGCTTACCGTAATTGCTGTCAATGCTCGATTTTTCATTGCCAAAATACATATTCCAATTGAGCAAAATTTTATCGGAAACTTTGTGCTCAATTTGCGTGGCAATGGATAGTTTTTGGTTGGGATTGATGATGTGTTGCCAGCCATTAACTAGGTAAAGGTATCCAGTTACCCTTCTACTTAAAGGGGCAGTTAGCCGCAAGCCCGAGAGGTAGTAAGGCACATATTCTGCCGATAAAGAGCGCGAGTACATGAGGTGGTCTTTTGAGATGGCTGTTTCGTTTGAAAACGGACTTCCCATAATACCAGCATCTAACCATAGGTCTTTTTTGCGCGAAAGCTTAACGCCACCATAGGCCTCAATCATGTTTTTGAGGGTGCCTGTTTCGGCTGCATAATTTGCGTTAACATAGGTGCCAAATCCTGGAGCCAATCTTGCCCTAATGTGGTTTGTTTGGTACTTGATGTCAAGGTAAGCCAAGTTAATGTTTATCTCTTGGGTTCTGCTAGAAGACACGGCATAGGGCCTATTTCCGTCTTTGGGTTGGTTAAAGTCATAGGCATAATAGGTGTCAATATATCCGCCAATTTTTACCTTCCCCAGCTCGGTAGAGTCCTCTCTATCGGTCATGCCCGAATTTTGGATTCCTTGCGCAAACGTTGGTTCAGACCGAAAAAAAAGGACAAGAAAAACCAAGGAGAAAAGCATGCGCTTTTGCTGCCTAATTTGGCACATGCTGAAGAGTATTGATTTGTTATAAACCACTAGCTTTTTTCTGCTAACCTAGTTTTTTATTTCTGGCTGAACCAATTTTTGTTGAATTAGTTGCGGCTATAATTAGGTGCTTCTTTGGTGATGGTGATGTCGTGTGCGTGACTTTCTTTGGCGCCGGCAGTTGTTATTTTAATGAACTTACCATTCTCTTGAAGCTCTTCAACGGTGCGGGCTCCGCAGTAACCCATACCAGCTCTTAAGCCACCCACAAATTGGTAAACCACTTCTTTTAACAAACCTTTATAAGGAACAATGCCCACAATACCTTCTGGCACCAATTTGGCAATTTCGTCTTCTGCATCTTGGAAATAGCGGTCTTTGCTGCCTTCTTTCATGGCCTCAATAGAACCCATGCCGCGGTATGATTTAAATTTACGTCCTTCGTAGATGATGGTTTCGCCCGGACTTTCCTCTACACCTGCAAAGATGGAGCCGCTCATTACGGTGCTGGCACCTGCTGCGAGGGCTTTAACTAAGTCGCCGCTATAACGTATGCCACCATCTGCAATTACAGGAACTCCGCTGCCTTTAATGGCTTTAGCTGCCTCGTACACTGCGGTTAATTGCGGTACACCAATACCTGCAATGATACGTGTGGTACAGATAGAACCTGGTCCAACACCAACCTTCACAGCATCAACGCCCATATCCACCAAGGCTCTGGCCGCATCGCCAGTGGCAATGTTACCGGCCACAATATCGATGTTTGTAAACGCAGTACGCAAGCGTTTCACCTCATTCATCACGCCACGAGAGTGACCATGTGCAGTATCAATAATCACCAAATCAACACCTGCTTTAACCAAGGCTGCAATGCGCGCTTCCGTTTCGGCTGCAACCCCAACAGCGGCGCCCACTATAAGCCTTCCGTGTTTGTCTTTGCAACCCATGGGATGGTCCTTAATTTTAAGGATATCCTTGTAGGTAATAAGTCCTAACAGCTTACCCTCTTTATCAATAACCGGCAGTTTCTCTATTTTGTATTCTTGTAAAATGCTTTCGGCCTGAACCAAATTAGTTCCCTCTGGCGCGGTAATAAGGCGCTCTTTGGTCATAATTTGCGTTACCGGCTTGCTCATGTCTTTTTCAAAACGTAAGTCGCGGTTGGTTAGAATACCCACCAATTTGCCGTTATCGTTCACAATGGGAATACCACCAATTTTATGCTCACTCATGATTTTATGCGCATCCTTTAAGGTGGCACCATCGTGCAAGGTTAAAGGGTCAATAATCATTCCGCTCTCGCTGCGCTTCACTTTGCGCACTTCTTCGGCCTGACGATCGATGCTCATATTTTTGTGGAGAATTCCCACGCCACCTTGTTGCGCTAAGGCTATGGCTAGCTTAGATTCTGTAACAGTATCCATAGCGGCAGACAACATAGGAATGTTGATGCGGATATTTCTGGATAATTGTGTGGCTGTTATTACCTCACGCGGAAGTACTTCCGAGTAGGCTGGTAAAAGCAATACGTCGTCGTATGTTAAGCCTTCACCAAAGAATTTTTTGTTGTCTTGAAACATGGCAAATATACCTTTTGTTATTTGCCGTGCAAAGATAGGGTTGCTTGGGCAGAATAACAAACTATTGAAATTGTGTTGGCAGATATGTTTGGTTCGAACCGAGAAAAATGACATAGACAAGAATCCGCCACAGATTGTTTTATGCATCTGGCGGATAACAATTAGCGTTGAAATTTGGGACTTTTAAAAATGTAAGTACCCAACGCTCTGCCTACGCTAAAGCTATCGCATACGCCAAGGCTTCAGTGGCAAAGTCGGCAAACAAAGCAGAGACTCTCCCGCCACAGATGCAAAGTACAAAAGGCATTTCACGGAGATTCTAGAGATTAAAATAAAGGCAGTATAGATTTCGCAGATAATTATTGAAAAATCTAACTGCACACCGCCAGAAGCACCTCCCAAGACAGATGCACAGATTAACCTATTAATAGATATATAAAAAGTAACATCTATAAAAATCTCCCCTAATCTAAAAAATCTGCGTGAAGGTTTTAAAACTAACAAATATAAGACGCCAGAAGCCAGCAGCTAAAATCCCCTCCCCAGAAATAGAGCTTTGCCATCCCTATATTTTTTGCTAACATTGAACTATGAGAACGGTTAAAAAAGAAAGTGAAGTAAAGGAATATGCCTTGGTATCTGAATTGGCAGAGGTCGATCAAGCCTTGTTGGCAGAAGCTAGGCAGGCTATGGAACATGCTTATGCGCCTTACTCGCGGTTTTTGGTGGGCTGTGCTTTGCAATTGGAAAATGGCGTTATTGTAAAGGGAAGCAACCAAGAAAACATGGCTTACCCTAGCGGATTGTGTGCAGAGCGTGTGGCAATATTTTATGCTGGGGCCAATTATCCTGGTGTGCGTATTGTCAATATGGCCATTACGGCCAAGGCCAAAGATTATGAGTTGCATGCGCCCATTATGAGTTGCGGCGCGTGTTTACAGAGTTTAAGTGAGTATGAGGTCATGCAAAAATCGCCCATACGTACTTTGCTGCAAGCAGAAAATGGCGTGATTTGGTTGGCAGAAAATGGCACCAAAACATTTTTGCCTTTTCAATTTTATGTGGCAGAATTGAAGCGTTGAGTGTTGAAAATAATTTAGGTAGATTATGGAGTTGAGCGGACAGTTTATTGATATTGAAGGAAGAAGAATTTACCCTGCGCGGGTGACGGTTATAGATGGCAAGATTGCTAGTATTACGGAGCTGGCAGAGGCGCCGCAACATTATATTTTACCTGGCTTTGTAGATGCCCATGTGCATATAGAAAGTTCCTTGTTGGCACCATCAGAATTTGCCCGCATGGCGGTTACTCATGGTACGGTGGCCACTATTAGCGACCCCCACGAGATTGCCAATGTTTTGGGAATGGCGGGTGTCAATTATATGATAGAAAATGGCAAGCAAGTGCCGTTTTATTTTCATTTTGGCGCACCTTCTTGCGTGCCCGCCACAGCCTTTGAAACGGCAGGCGCTGCTTTAGATGCCAGTGAGGTAGATACCTTGTTGCAAAACCCAGATATTTATTACTTGTCTGAGATGATGAATTTTCCGGGCGTATTGTATGATGATGCAGAAGTACATCAAAAAATACAAGCCGCACATCGCCTGGGAAAACCTGTTGATGGTCACGCTCCGGGACTAACAGGCGAGGCTCTGCAGAAATATGTGCAAGCAGGCATCAGCACAGATCACGAGTGTTTTACCCTTGCAGAGGCCGAAGAAAAATTGGCCTTGGGCATGAAAATTTTGATACGCGAAGGCAGTGCTGCCAGAAACTTCGATACCCTCATTCCCTTGCTCCACAAGCACCATGGGCAATTGATGTTTTGCTCAGACGATAAACATCCAGACTCTTTGCTGCTTGGACATATCAATCAATTGGTGGCACGCGCCATGCAATTGGGTAACGATTTGTTTGAGGTTTTGCAAGTGGCTTGCTTGAATCCCGTTAAACATTATGGCATGCGCAATGGGTGCCTGCGCGTGGGCGATTCGGCAGATTTTATTGTGGTAGAAAATTTTACAGAAGTAAAAGTTTTGCAAACCTATATAGCAGGTAATTTGGTGGCACAAGATGGCAAATGCCTATTTGCGGGCGTTCCCATTTCCTGTCTGAACCAATTTGTTGCCAAACCAATTGTGATGGAAGACCTGGCCTATACCCCCGCAGAAACAGAACCGGTGATTGTTTGTTTGGAAGGACAATTGATTACAAACCGAGAAGAAGTCCCCGCCAAAGATTGCATAGCCGCCAACGATTGCCTGAAGCTGGTAGTAATGAATCGCTATGTAAGCGAAGCGCCCGCCATAGCCTACATCAAGAATTTTGGACTAAAATCGGGCGCCATAGCAGGTTCTGTTGCACACGATAGTCATAACATCATTGCCGTTGGAACCACCGATGCCGATATATGCAAGGCCATTAATTTGGTGATTGCCCAACAAGGAGCCTTGGTTGCTTGCAATGATACCGACGAGAAAGTATTGCCCTTGCCATTGGCAGGATTAATGAGCAATGCAGAGGCATGGCAGGTTGCCAATGCCTATACCCAAGTAGATGATTTTAGTAAAAAAGTATTGGGTGCCACACTACAAGCGCCATTTATGAGTTTATCATTTATGGCTTTATTGGTGATACCGCATTTAAAGTTGAGCAATCGCGGACTCTTTGATGGCGATAGTTTTAGCTTTGTGCGCAATTAATTTACGGGCATTAGACATATTTTAACAGGCAATTTTTGGGCATTTCGCTTATAATTGTAACATGTTCAAAAACGAGAATGTGCAACATTGGCTTTATAGGCTTAAAATTATCTTTTATATGGTGGTTATTTTGTTCTTCTTTCTTGTTTTTGTGCTTGAGTTAAAACGTGTTTATAAAATAGACATTGTTCCAGGTGTGAACGGACCTATAGACGACATTTACTTTAAATTGAAGGACGCATTTTAAACATGATTGGTTCAGACCATTTGCTTATACATAAACTCGATGCTTTTGTAAGAAAGTATTATAAAAACCAATTACTCAAGGGAAGCATCATCTTTTTGGGTGTTTTTGTTTTGGCCTTTTTAGGTGTGGCCTTGCTTGAGTATTTTGGCAGGTACACCAGCGGTGTAAGGGCCGTTTTGTTTTTTTTCTTGCTGATCCTAAGCCTCGGTTTACTGATAAGGTATATTTTGTATCCATTGAGTAAACTGGCTAAGCTAGGCGCGCAACTAAGCAGGGAACAGGCCGCCGAAATTATTGGCAAGCACTTTACACAGGTGAATGATAAGTTGCTTAATGCACTGCAATTAATGAGCATTGCCAATCAAGATGAAAGCTTGTTATTGGCAGCCATAGAACAAAAAACTTCTGAGCTTTCTCCAGTTCCATTTACTGCTGCCATCGATTATAAACGCAATATAAAGTATGCTAGATTTGCAGTGATACCGGTGCTTGCCTTGCTGGTCATTTTATTTGTTTCGCCACATTTGGTAAGTGATGGTGCGCAACGCGTAATACAATACGATAAAACCTTTAAAGTTCCCGCACCCTTTGATTTTGTGGTGGAGAATAAAAGCCTAACTGCCGAGCAATACCAAGACTTTGAGCTAAGGGTGCGCATGGATGGGAAAGAATTGCCCAATGAAGTATTTGTACATACCCAAAATCAGGTGTATAGAATGGAGAAAACAGACGCCTCACATTTTGTATTTACCTTTAGAAATGTTCAGCAAAATACGCCATTTTTTTTAGAAGCCTTGGGATTTGAAGACGACCAAAGAGCATTGGAGGTATTTGCAAAACCAGTGATGTTGGGCTATCAGGTAAGCTTAGATTACCCAGCTTATTTGCAAATGAAAGACGAGGTAATTGCCAATCCTGGCGATTTGTCTATTCCGGCCGGGACCATTGTAAAATGGCAGTTTACAGGCAAGCAAACCAGTGAGATTAGCCTCAAGTTTAATGCCTTAAAGGCTAAGGCAAATAGCACAGATGGGGTGCATTATACCTATAGCAGAAAGTTCTTTTTGTCTGATGCCTATTCTATTAAACTAAGCAATGAGCAAGTACAGAAGGGTGATTCTTTGCACTTTCAAATAGAGGTATTGCCAGATGCCTTTCCAAGCATAGAAATTGAGGAGCAGAAGGATTCTGTTACCGGCAAAATATATTATTTTGGAGGAATTGGTTCAGACGATTACGGCCTTAGTAAATTAACTTTTAACTATAGGTTTTTGGCATCAGATGATAAGGCAAAAACGGACAAAGGATTTGTAAGCACCGTGTTGCCCATAGTGCCTTCTAGGACCCTAGATATTGCCCATGCCTTTAACTTGTATGAAATAAATTTTGTGCAAGGAGATGAGTTGGAATATTATTTTGAGTTGTGGGATAATGATGGGGTACATGGCGCAAAATATACACGCTCAAAGCCAATGGCAGTAAAGGCGCCGAGCAAAACAGAAATTAAAGATCAAGCCAATGCAGATAGCAAGGCATTGCAGAAAAAAATGGAAGAAGCCCTTAAAGAATCTAAGGATTTGGAGAAGGATTTAAAGGATATTCAAAAGAAATTAAAGACACAGCAACCTTTAACTTGGGAAGAGAAAAAGAAACTTGAGCAGTTAAATAAAAGGCAGAAAGATTTGGCTCAAAAAATGGAAGAGCTGCAAAAAGATTTTAAGCAAAAGAACCTAAAGGAGCAAGCCTTTAAAGAGGAGGAAGAGCGCATTGTGGAGAAGCAAAAAGAATTGCAGAAGATGTACGAAGAGTTGATGACAGATGAGATGAAGAAGTTGATGAAGCAGATGGAGGAGATGATGAAGCAGCAGAACAAGGATGAGATTAAGAAGGAGTTGGATAAAATGGATTTAAACAACAAGGATGTAGAGAAGGAGTTGGATCGCATGCTTGAAATGTATAAGGAGTTGGAGGTAGAGAAGAAGATGGAAGCGGCCATGAAAGACCTAAAAGATTTGGCCAAAAAGCAAGATGAGTTGTCTAAAGAAACAGAGCAAAAATCAAAGCCCAATGAGGAGTTAAAGCAGAAGCAGGATGAGCTAAACAAGGAATTTAAAGACTTGCAAAAAGACATGAAAGATTTGCAAGAGCAGAACAAAGAATTAGAGAATCCAAAAGACTTGGCAGATACCAAAGAGGAGGAGAAGAAGATAGAAGATAAAATGCAACAAAGTTCTGAGAATTTAAAGAACGGCAACAACAAGAAGAGTAGCAAGGAGCAGAAAGAAGCATCGGAGGAGATGGAGAAAATGCAGGAGAAGATGCAAGAGAAAATGGACAAGGAAGAGGAGGAGCAAGCAGAGGTAGATGAGCAAGCTTTGAGGGAGATATTGGAGAACTTAATTCAATTGAGCAAGGATCAAGAGAACTTGATGGAGCAGATGAAAACTATTCATGGCTACAATCCACAGTTTGTGAAATTGGCACAGGAGCAAAAGACCTTAAAAGACAATGCGCGCATGGTAGAAGATAGTTTGTTGGCCTTAAGCAAACGTGTACCAGAAATTAAATCATTTGTAAACCGCGAGGTAACCAAAATGAACAGCAATTTGCAACAAGCCAGCAATAGTTTTTCTACGCGAGATAACGGACAGATACGGGTTCAGCAACAGTATGCCATGAGTCACATGAATAATTTGGGTGTGATGTTAAGTGATGCATTGCAGCAAATGCAGCAGCAACAGCAGCAGAAGAAGGATGCAAAAAGCAAGGGCAAAGGAAAGCCATCAAAGAAGCCTGGTAAGGGCAGTAAGCCAAGTATGGGTCAGCTTAAAAAAATGCAAGAGGAGATGAATAAGCAGATGAAGGAGGGCATGAATAAGAATGGAACAGGTGATAAGAAACAACCCGGCAGTGAGCAGTTTGCGCGCATGGCTGCTCAGCAGATGGCCATTAGGCAACAAATGCAAAAAATGTTAAGTCAGATGGATGCATTGGAGAAAGAGAAAATGGGTGGAGGCAAGCAATTGGGCGATTTGCAAAAATTGATGGAAGAAACCGAAAAGGATTTGGTGAATAAGCGGTTAACGCAAGAGACATTAATGCGTCAGCAAGATATTTTAACCCGTTTATTGGAGCATGAGAAGGCAGAGCGCAAGCAAGAAGAAGAGCAGAAAAGGGAAGCCAACCAAGGCAAAGAATTACCTAAAGCCAACCCGCAATACTTAGAGAAATTTCAACGCAAAAACCAGCGCAATACAGAGCTATTGCAATCTGTACCTTTAGAGATGCAGCCCTATTACAAGCGCATGTCGAAAGATTATTTGGAGAAATAATTTTTTTAGCAAAACGAGTTTTCCTTACCATTTTACAACATTTAAGCACTAGTTTTGATTAGGCTTTTGCAATGGCCTCAAAAGTCAATTAGAATATTATTTCCATGAAAAATAATTTAGTTATAATATTAATAAGTAGTGCGCTCTCCCTATTTTATGTTGGCTGTTTAAATGATTGCAAAAATTATAAACCTGAAAATAATTATAATTCCATTAATCAAGAGAATTTAAAAAGAGTGCCTTATTCTGGTTATGATACAATAACTTTTATTCGAAATAACAATGATACAATTACTTTTTTTGGAACTGGTAAAAAGAAAGTTATAATCGTTGAAGATGGAGATTTGGGGGCATGTGGACATACAACTTTAGAATATAACGATAATTATCAATTTAATTTTTTTTCGAATTCAATTCAAGATAAAGTTGTTATTGAGATTCGATTTCCCAACTATCTGGATTTTTACTTTTTAGGAAAACGATTTGTTTCACATTTAGGTGATTTGAGAGAACCATTTGATTTTCCAAAAATTGAAATTAGTAATTCAACTTATTTTAATATTACTCGCATACTAAGTCAGTCACAGGATACATTATATTACAACAATGAAATTGGAATTATAAAGTTTGGTTTTCAAAATGGAGAGCAATGGACTTTAATTAAAAATAAGTAGTCTAAATAGGATGAAATAAAGGTGCTAATTTTTGTATTATTTATAGCATAATTTATTCTAAGAGAAGGCTTTTTTATGGTGGGTACTTATTTTGTTTTTAGGTTTATTTTATGTGTTGCAAATGGCGCAATTGGTTCAGACCGAAAAATTGGCGAGGGACTATCATTTCTGATAATAAGCAGCTAGAAAGCTAATTTTTGTCATACACCGGAATGGGGTATCCTTATAACTTCGTGCTAACAAATTTTTAAAATATGGCAACTTTTGATACCGCCCATGTGAAGAACATTGTCTTGCTTGGGCATTCGGGCAGTGGTAAAACTACCCTCGCAGAATGTGCAGTTTATGAAGCGGGTTTAATTACACGCAGAGGAACTGTTGAAGAGAAAAATACCATTGCCGATTATCATGAATTAGAGCAGGAGCGAGGGAATTCTGTTTTTGCAAAATTACTCCACACTACGTGGAAGGGTTACAAAATTAATATCATTGATACGCCTGGTTACGATGATTTTGCTGGAGAGGTAATATCTTCTTTGCGCGTGGCAGATACGGGTATTATGGTGCTTAACGCATCGCATGGTGTTGAGGTGGGTACAGAGATTGTTTGGGAATATACCGAGGAGTTTAAAACACCTATGATTCTTGCGGTAAATCAAATGGATCATGAGCATGCAGATTTTGACCGCACCGTTGAGCAGGCGCGCAACCGCTTTGGTTCTAGCGTGGTGGTGGTTCAATATCCGCTAAACCAAGGTTTGGCTTTTGATGGCATTATTGATGTGCTAAACATGACCATGTATAAGTATCCTGCAACAGGTGGCAAACCAGAAAAATTGCCAATTCCTGAGGCTGAAATGGAGAAGGCAGACCAAATGCATAAGGACTTAATTGAGGCCATTGCTGGCAACGATGAGGGTTTAATGGAGAAATATTTTGAGCAAGGAACTTTAAGCGAAGACGAAATGCGCATTGGCTTAAAGAAATCTTTGATTCACCACGATTTGTTTCCTTTATTCTGTGTTTCTGCTAAGAAAGATATGGGTATTGGTCGTATTCTTGGCTTTATAGACAATGTTTGTCCAAGCGCCAGCGAGATGCCAGAGCAAATAACCATGAATGGCGATTCATTGCCATGTAAAGCTGATGGTCCGGCTTGCATCTTTGTGTTTAAAACAGTAAACGAAGCACACTTAGGTGAGATGTCGTTGTTTAAGGTTTATTCTGGCACCGTAACGGTTGGAATGGAGCTGGTAAATGAGAACAATGGTACCAGTGAAAAATTGAACCAATTGTTTTTATTAGAAGGCAAGAAGCGCATTCCTGTTGATGAATTGGCTGCAGGCGATATAGGCGCTACCATTAAATTGCGTAATACACATACCAATAATTCATTGCATGTTAAGGGCAAAAATATTGCTTTAACTCCAATTGTATTTCCAGAGCCACATTTGCAAATGGCCATTGAGTTAACCAAAAAAGGCGATGAAGAAAAATTGGCAACGGCTTTGCATCAATTGAATGAAGAAGACCCAAGTTTAAACATAGAAGTATCGCAAGAACTCAAGCAAACCTTAATTAATTGTAGGGGCGATATGCACCTTGCCGTTGTTAAATGGAAGCTTGATCATATTTACAAATTGGATGTTAATTTTGTTCGTCCGAGAATCGCTTACAGAGAAACTATTCGCAAATCTGTTACCTCTTCTTATAAACATAAGAAACAAAGTGGTGGTGCTGGACAGTTTGGTGAAGTGCATATGATTGTTGAGCCTTTTTATGAAGGCATGCCAGATCCAGAGAATGTAAGTGTACGCGGCAGAGATGAGCATCCATTGGCATGGGGAGGCAAATTGGTGTTTTACAATTGCATAGTAGGTGGCGTAATAGACAACCGCTTCCTTCCTTCTATTATGAAGGGTATTATGGAAAAAATGCATGAAGGTCCGCTTACCGGAAGTTATGTACGCGATGTGCGCGTAAGCATTTACGATGGCAAAATGCATGCAGTAGATTCCAATGATATCTCCTTTAAAATTGCGGGCATGATGGCCTTTAAAGATGCCTTTCACCGCGCAGATCCACAATTGATGGAGCCAGTTTATTTGGTAGAAGTATTGTGTGACGACGAGGTAACAGGTGCCGTAATGGGCGATTTGCAAACACGCAGAGCTATTATAGAAGGCATGGATACGCAAGGACATTATCAAAAGATTATTGCCAAGGTTCCATTGTCTGAAATGCAAGATTACCAATCTACTTTAAAGAGCCTATCGCAGGGCAAGGCCAAATACAGCATGAAGTTTGATTCATACCAAGCGGTGGCTTTTGAAATTCAAAAGAAATTGGTAGAGGAATATTTGAAAACAGCCAAAGACGATTTGGCATAATTTATCACCGCATCCTTAGTTGGGAATGGGCAAACTTTTTGTTCATTCCCAACTATTTTTTTTCGGTTCGAACCAACCCATTGCTGGTATTTAATTTACCACAAGGATTGTTATGGCGTTACTTTTATAGATTAATTTGTTTAAATTCGTATATACTTTGAAAATTTATGACTAGACAAATTATTATCGAGAGAACACTTCATGCAATTAATCAACTTCCTGAAGAAAAGGCAGAGGAGATTTCTGATTTTGCTGATTTTGTTTACAAACGCTACGAAGAAAATTTATTAGTTAATGGGATTCAAAAAATAGTTTCAGATAGCAAAGCATTCGAATTTTTGAATCATGAAGAAGAAGTATATTCAATTACTGATTTGAAGGAAATATACAATGGCTAAGGGCGACATTGTTCTTGTTACTTTCCCCTTTACAGATTTGAGCGGAAGTAAATTAAGACCCGCTGTAATTATTGCAGAGACAATTCAAGACCTTACTCTTTGTTTTATTACAACTCAAATACAATGGCAAGAACCAACCGACCTGCAAATTTTACCCACCCAGCTTAATGGTCTTAAAAAATTATCGCTATTAAGAACAAGTAAAATTGCCACGTTGGATAAAACAATGGCTAAGGGGCTTTTGGGGCAACTTACCACTTTAGAAATTGATAGCTTAAATATTCAATTGAAAATATTATTAAAGCTGCCCTAATAAAAATTAACCTTTCAGTTCTTTTTCTGGGTAAGTAATTTGTGTGAGGAAGAGGCCGTGGGCGGCAACGCTTTCGCCAGCTTCGCTGCGGTTTTTGCTGTCTAAAATGGCTTGTACCTCGGCAATGCTAATTTTGCCTTTACCAACATTGAGCAAGGTGCCAACAATGGCGCGTACCATATTGCGCAGAAAGCGGTTTGCCGCAATGGTAAAGACCAATTTGTGGTTAGGCCTTTCCTCCCAGAGTGCTTTTGTAATGTGGCAATCAAAGGTTTTTACATCGGTATGTACTTTGCTAAAGCATTCAAAATCTGTGTGGCTAAGCAGTAATTTTGCCGCTTCGTTCATGGCCGCAATATTTAGTGGGGTGCTGCACAACAAGCTTTGTTCGTTGGCAAAAGGATCTGGCCTGGTGCTAATCCAATACTCATACTCGCGCGCGGTGGCGCTAAACCTGGCATGTGCGGTTTCTGCAACTTCAAAAACACGGTAGACAGAAATGTCCTTGGGCAAGATAGAATTGAGTTGATAGCCTAATTTCACTGTATCTACGGGCTGATCCAACTCTATATGCAAGAAATACTGTTTGGCATGCACGCCGGTATCGGTTCGGCCACAGCCTACCACTTCGATTTCTTTTTTGAGGAGTATGCTTAATTTTGACTCAATTTGGCCTTGTACGCTAGGCGCATTGGGTTGTTTTTGCCAACCATGGTAGTTCTTACCATTGTATGCCAATTCTATGAAATAGCGCATGTGCGAATGTAAGCAAAAGCTTTGAATTTGGGGAGGGTAAAGCAAGCATGTATGCTAAACTATCATTTGAACAAATGATGCTAGTTTATTGGTAAATCCATGAAGATTAAATACATTCGTAAATGAAAAACGCTTTGTAGAAAACAAATTCTTAATTAGCGAAAGGATGAAAAAATGTTACCAATTATACAAATGAAAAAAGCAATTATCCTTTGCTCATTGATTTTATTCATTGGTTCAAAATTAATGGCTCAATTGCCCAATCCTGCACTCATTGGATACTGGCATAATTGGAATGATATGAGCGCTCCTTACATTCCCTTAGATTCAATTGATAACCGTTATAATGTAATTGAAATTGCCTTTGCAGTGCCTGTATCCACAACAAATATGACTATGCAATATACACCTGATGGGGTTTCACAAAGTGTATTTATTGCAAAGGTTCAAGCATTGAAAATGCAGGGTAAAAAAGTTTTGATTAGTGTTGGAGGAGCTACTGCCAGTATTGATTTAACAACTACTGCAAATAAAAATGCTTTTGTAAGTTCTATGACTACCATTATCAATACGTATGGATTTGATGGCATGGATATAGACATTGAAAATGGAAATTCCATATTGATAAATGGAGGTACCATTTCGGCTCCCGGAAATATTGCCCAAATAAATTTAATTGATGCCATAAAACAAATCATGGCAAACTATAGAGCAACTCATCCGCAAAAACTTTTGCTCACAATGGCCCCTGAAACAGCCTTTGTTCAGGGTGGTCAGTCGGGCTTTGGAAGCATTTGGGGAGGTTATTTGCCCATCATTCATGCATTAAGAGACTCCCTAGATTTGCTACAAGTGCAGCTATACAATAGTGGTTCTATGTACGGCATCGATAGTAAAATTTATACGCAAGGGAGTGCCGATTTTATTTTGGCAATGACCGAAGCAGTCATACAAGGATTTAATACCTCTGGTGGAATGTTTACGGGATTACCTGCTAGTAAAATTGCGGTAGGATTGCCTGCTTGTACCAATGCTGCAGGTGGCGGTTTTGTTGATTCTGCAACAGTTAAAGCGGCCTTAAATTATTTAACTGGTAAGGGACCTAAACCTGGCACTTATGTGCTATCTATTACTGGAGGGTATCCCAGCTTAAGAGGCTTAATGACATGGTCAATCAATTGGGACGCTGTAAGTAATTGCGCAAATAGGTATCAATTTGCAAATAATTACCAAAGCATTTTTGGTTCCTATATCATTCCTCAAGTGCCAAATTATGTTTCAACTACCGGACTCATTGTATGGTGGCCGTTTACGGGCAATGCCAAAGATTCAAGTGGCTATGGACTTCATGGCACAGTGAGCGGAGCAACACTTACAACAGATAGATTTGGTCAAGCCAATAAGGCATTTCAATTTAATGGTACTTCTTCAAAAATTACGGGTCCTAGTAGTTTGCATTTAAACCTTTTGCACAACAGAACAGTATCTGTTTGGATGAAGAGTAATGGTAATATGAGCGATGCTGCAATTGTAGGGTACCTTTCTAACGGACATAATGGATACCAGGTTTTGGTGTTGTCTTCGGGTAAAATTGCCTCTATGGAAGATAATTGGTCAGGTGGAGCCAATAATCCCCCAAGCAATGGATGGGCTTACGCGAGTAGTAACGACAGCAATTATTTGAGCGATAATATTTGGCACCATGTGTTAAGCGTTAGGTCAAATGATACTACCAGAATTTATATTGATGGTGTCTTGCAAAATTATATGTTAAGCACCCTTGTCCCCAACTTTGCTAGTTCATCATTGGTGGTTGGTTCAAACAATACTAGTCAATATTTTAAAGGTGCAATAGATGAAATTGGTATATGGAATAGGGCCTTAACTCCACTTGAAATTAGCAAATTGAATTATGGTTGTCCGCATACCATTACATCGCAACCCACCCATCAATTTGGACAAATTGGGACCAATAAAAATTTTACACTTATTCATTCTGGATTAAATAGAAATTACCAATGGCAAACCAATCCAATAGGCTGCGGTTGGCAAAATTTGGCTAACATCAATCAATACACAGGGGCACAAACCAATGTGTTAACGGTTTCAGGGATTTCTTACGCAAACCATCAGCAGCCTTTCAGGCTAATTTCAAGGGATGGAGAATGCATGGATACCTCCAATATAGTTCAGTTATCCATTACAAATATGGCAAACGATTCGGTAAGATTAGCTCAATTGCGCAATGATTCAATTGCAAAAGCGGCAGTTATTTCTTCTTTAATAAGTGATACTACCCAAAAGGCAAGTATCATTTCTAATTTGGTATCAGATACAACGAGTAAAGCCAATTTAATCTCCTATTTGGTATCTGATACCAGTAGTAAAGCAAATTTAATCTCCATATTGAAATCTGATACAACGAGTAAAGCCAATTTAATCTCCTATTTGATTTCTGATACCAGTAATAAAGCGAGTATCATTTCCTATTTAATATCTGATACCACCAATAAAGGCAGGACATTAATCTTTTTAATTTCTGATACCTTACAAAAAGGAAATGCAATAAACTTTTTAATTTCCGACACCACCAGTAAAGGGATTAAAATTAGCTTACTTGAAAGGGATTTAGCAAACAAACATGATACCGTTTATGTTGCGAGTTTGATAAACAATGATACCTTAAAAATATCCATCCATACAGGTTTATCTACTACATCAAGCACCTTAAATTCCTTGAAAATTTATCCAAATCCGGCCTCAACTATTTTAAACATTGAGTTAGAAAGCCCTGGATACTTTATCGCTATTTTAACTGGAATATCTGGACAAACAGTAATATCCCAAAAGAGCACCCTAATTGATATTTCCAGCCTGCCTAATGGTCTTTATGTGTTAAGGATTTTAGATTCTGAGAATAAACTCATCTCCACCAATAAGGTTGCGATTTTAAGATAGGTGTTCCGGTAAAATTAGGAATGATTAAGGCTACGACTTACCTATCCAAAGGTAAATCCATTCTTTCAAAAGTTTTTTGGGCAGCCATTTGCTCGGCTTTTTTCTTGGATGTATGTTGGGCTTCGCCCATTGCTTCGCCACCGTATTTTACAGTAATTTTATAGATGCGGTTTTTGCCATCTGGAATTTCTTCCACTTCAAAATCTATGATTTTATTATTCTTTTGAGCATGCTCTATTAGCCTGCCTTTAAAATTGGTTTCGGTGCTTTGCAGTTTGTCTACATCAATGTGAAACCTTAACAGGTTGCCAATAATAAACTGCTTGCAGCCCTCAAAGCCCAAATCTAGGAAAATGGCACCGAGAAAGGCTTCCAAGGCATTTCCGAAAATACTGTTGCGCAGGGTGATGTTTTGCAAGGCTTTGCGGTCGTACTCCACCAAAAGATTCAAATGAATTTTGATGGCTAAGTCATTGAGGCTTTCGCGGCTTACAATTTTAGAACGCAATTGGGTTAAGAAACCTTCGTCTTTAAAAGGATATTTAAGAAAGAGATATTCTGCAACAATGGCATTTAGCATGGCATCGCCCAGAAACTCTAAGCGCTCATTGCTATCTTTGGAGCCAGATGAAGCATGGATGGTTCTTGAAACAGAGTGGTGCCTCAAAGCCTGCTCATAAGCCTTTAGCTTATTGGGCATATACCCAGTAATGGCTTTTATTTTCAGGGCGAACGAACGCTGTTCGGACGTACGTGGTTTAAGATGAGTTAAGAGACGCCTAAGCAAAATCTATGCTTCAAATTTTTTCACAATCACCGAAGCGTTGTGACCACCAAAACCAAATGTATTGCTAATAGCCGCTTTTACTTCCCTATGTTGTGCCTTGTTAAAGGTTAGGTTTAAGCGCGGATCAAAAGCAGGATCATCTGTAAAGTGGTTGATGGTTGGCGGAATGATACCTTTGTGTATAGCCAATATACAAGCAATGGTTTCAATGGCACCTGCACCACCTAATAAGTGGCCGGTCATCGACTTAGTAGAACTAATGTTCATTTTATAGGCATGCTCGCCAAAAACAGACATGATAGCCTTTATTTCTTGTGGATCGCCCAATGGTGTTGAAGTACCATGCACGTTCACATAATCTATGTCTTCTGGTTTCATGCCCGCATCTTCCAATGCATATTTCATTACATTGGTGGCACCAAGGCCTTCTGGATGTGGAGCCGTCATGTGATAAGCATCGGCAGATAAACCAGCACCCATAATTTCGCAATAAATTTTTGCCCCACGCGCTTTGGCATGTTCGTATTCTTCTAGAATAAGAGCGCCACCGCCCTCACCTAGTACAAAGCCATCGCGGTCTAAATCGAAGGGCCTAGAAGCGGTAGCAGGATCGTCGTTTCTTTCGCTTAAAGCTTTCATGGCATTGAATCCACCCACTGCTGCTTCATTTACACAAGCCTCAGAACCACCTGTTACAATGATATCGGCTTTGTTTAAACGAATGTAGTTGAAGGCATCTGCAATGGCATTGCTCGAAGAAGCGCAGGCTGCAACCGTAACAAAGTTGGGACCTCTGTAGCCATGACGAATGGAAACCAATCCAGCAGAAATATCTGCAATCATCATGGGAATAAAGAACGGACTGAACCTAGGGGTTCCATCTCCCTTAGCGAAGTTTGTAACTTCGTTTAAGAAGGTGTGCAATCCACCTATACCTGTACCCCAAATTACACCTACACGATCCTTATTAATGGTATCGTCTAAACCTGCATCCTTTATCGCTTCATCTGTTGTAACAACAGCAAACTGTGTGAAGCGGTCCATTCTGCGGGCCTCTTTTTTGTCAATAAATTGGGTTGGGTCGAAATTTTTAACCTCACAAGAGAACCTGGTTTTGAATTTGGAAGTATCAAATTGGGTAGTGAGCGCAGAGCCACTAACCCCATTTGATAATCCATCCCAATAGTCCTGTAAGGTGTTTCCGATGGGTGTTAAAGCACCTAGTCCTGTAACAACAACTCTGCGGGAAAGCATTAGCAATTAATTAATTAATGCCTGATTAGCTTTTAACGTTTTGTTCGATGTAGGAGATTGCTTGTCCAACAGTACCAATCTTTTCAGCTTGATCATCTGGAATAGCAATGTTGAATTCTTTTTCGAATTCCATGATTAACTCAACGGTATCCAATGAATCGGCACCTAAATCGTTTGTGAAACTTGCATCATCGTTGATTTCACTTTCTTCAACGCCAAGCTTGTCCATAATAATGGTCTTAACTCTTCCTTTGATATCTGACATTTTCTTAAGATTTAATAGTCTGCAAATAAACTACTTTTTATAAATAAAAAGCAAGTTTTCCATTTCCTATGAAATTTATCTCCTATTCTCTTGGTAATCTTTCGTTAAATTATTTCATGTTATTGGCAGATTTTGCCCTAAAATCCATTACTTTGTGCTCTTGAAAAAAATGCAATTAGAGGTAGAAGAGGATTTATCATTTTTGCTTTTTGGCTTGGTTACTAGTCATAAAGCAAGTAAATTGGTGTTTTTTCTGAACCAAATTTCTCCATTTAACTTTTTTAGGGTAGCAGATTTGCAGATGCCAGATTTTAACCCGAGAGCAGAAATTAGTTTTTCAAAATTTTCTTTTCTCGACGAGGAAAACCATCTGGATTTTCATCTGTTGGCCAATAAAGAGTTTGGATTGTGTTTGTTTTCTGAGCTAAAGCAGTTCGATTTTTTGCTGGTTGTAAGGGGTGGATTAGAATTTTTTGATGCAGCCGCCCTAGCAAAAAGTAGCAGAAAGCTCCCTGGTTTGCAATTATTGGCTCCTATAGATAATGAAAAAATAAAGTCGAAAATAAGTTGGATTATATAATATAATGAGTGAATTGAAATTTAACCGAACTAAAATAATTGCCACTATCGGTCCGGCAACAAGTAGCTACGAGAACCTAAAAGCCATAGTAATGGAGGGTGTTGATGTGTGTCGCCTCAATTTTTCGCATGGTTCTTATTCGGATCATCAAGTAGTAATAGACAATATTAATAAGCTGAATGAGGAGTTGGGCACTAACGTGTGCATGCTGTTAGATTTGCAAGGTCCCAAATTGCGCGTTGGCGAAATGGAAAATGGTCGGATAGAGCTCATCACGGGTTCCACCATTGAGGTAACTACCGAAAAATGTATTGGTTCGGCCCAAAGAATATATGTGAACTTTGAAAACCTACCTAAGGATGTAAATAAAGGTGAGCGTATTTTGTTGGATGATGGCAAGCTGGAGCTGCGTGTGTTGGAGACCAACCGCAAGAATCTAATTAAGGCAGAGGTTTTGGTAGGCGGAATTCTTACCAATAAAAAGGGATTTAATTTACCTAATACCAAAATGTCTATTCCGAGCATGACGCAGAAGGATTTGGATGATTTAAAATTTGGTTTAGAACAAAAAGTGGAGTGGGTGGCGCTCAGTTTTGTGCGCAATGCCGATGATGTTATTTTTATTAAAAACATCATAGAGTTAAACGAATGGAAACCCCGTGTAATTGCCAAAATTGAAAAACCAGAGGCCATTGTTAATATAGATAGAATTATTCAAGTAGCAGATGGAATTATGGTGGCGCGTGGCGACCTAGGCGTGGAAATGCCCATGGAGCAGGTGCCTGTTTTGCAAAAGCTCATTGTAAAAAAATGTATTGAGCAGTCTAAGCCTGTTATTATTGCTACGCAAATGATGGAGAGCATGATTACCTCTCCTGTGCCTACGCGTGCTGAGGTAAACGATGTGGCTAATGCCGTGATGGATGGGGCAGATGCAGTGATGCTGAGTGCTGAGACTTCGGTGGGTGCTTTTCCTACACTTTGTGTGCGCGCCATGCAAAAAACCATTTTCCAAGTAGAGCAAAAAACCAATGCGCCTTATTTTAAGGGCAAGCGTCCCGACGATAATTCACCTACTTTTATATCGGATGAAATTTTGTTTACTGCCGTGCGTATTTCAGACCATTTAAAAGCTGCTGCGGTAGTGGGTATGACCTTTAGTGGGTATTCTGCGTATCGTTTGTCGGCGTACCGACCACGAGCTGCAATTTTTATTTTCACCACCAATCCGCGTTTGCTAAAAACCATGAGTTTGGTTTGGGGCGTTAGGGGATTTTTGTACAGGGGTTTTGAAAGTACAGACCAATCTATTCAAGATATTAACGACCAATTGCAAGAAATGGGTTTGGTTAAATCTGGCGATATTGTAATTAACACCGCCAGTATGCCCATCACCGACAGGTCGCGCACCAATGCTGTAAAAATTAGTGAAATAAAATAGGCACGACTTTTGGTGACATAACAAAAAATAAATCTATTCAATATGAAAATTAAAATGATAATTGCCTTCCTTGCCTTTTTGGCAATGGCTTCGTGCAAGAAAACTGATACTGCTACCCCAGAAGAAGAAGGAGGTACCATCATTACCAATGATAGTTCTCAGTTTAATGGGAGGTTATATATAAATACCTTAGACTTTTTTGGAGGTGCCAAACTTTCTAATACTGATGTGTATTTGTTTACTAATTACGAAGATATTTACAGGCAATTATATTTATTTACCAAGAGAAGTAATTCAAATGCTGAGGTAGATTTTGGTTATCTGTTGCAAGGAAATTATTATGTGGTATCTCAAACCGGTATCAAACGCGATACCAGTTTGGTGCAGGTTTTGGGTGGAAGAACCATCAATAGAAATGTGTACCTCCGATGAGTGAAGATGTTATTGAGAATAGGGTTGCCAATTCTGGACTCATCACCCTCGATTTAGAAGATTTTTATGAGCAAGGCCAGCGTGTTGAGCTAGATATTAAGCCTTGGCTTTTTAGGGAGATGATCTTAAAGGAAGTAGATTTTAGGGCTTCTGTAAAGGCTCATAATTGGGAGCAATACCAAGATAAAATTGTGTGTTTTTCTTGTTCTGCAGATGCCATTGTTCCTACTTGGGCCTATATGTTATTGGCTGTATCGGTTCAGGCATATGCAAAGAAATATTTTTTCGGTTCGATCCAAAGCGCCGATGGAATGCTTTTTCATGAGGCTCTCAATAAGATAGATTTTGGGCAATACCAAGATGCGCGTGTAATCATAAAAGGTTGCGGACAAACACCTATACCTGTTAATGCTTACGTTGAAATTACAGCTAAACTTTTACCTGTTGCCAAAAGCATTATGTACGGCGAAGCCTGCAGCAATGTGCCTGTTTATAAGAAGAGATAGTCCATGGTCCATAGTCCATGGTCCATGGTGCTTTTGTGGTTTATCTAGAGGCGTTTTTTTTGCTTAAGTTGTTTAAAGAAAATGCTAAAACTACTTCAATCAAAAACTATGGTCTATGGTCCATGGACTATGGACAATTATGGACCATTTTGTGACTTGGTGAATTAAGCTTATTTTTGAAAGCCATTTTTTGGCAATTCACAACATTAAACATGGCAAGCTCAACCAAAATAAAATTAAGTCCCATTACCAATTTATCTGATGCGCGCTTTGCGGCGGCTGCGGGAATTGAATACATGGGTTTTTGTTTCGACCCAAGTTCACCTGATTTTTTATTGCCAATAAAGGCACGCGAAATATTAGAGTGGACCAGCGGATCGCATGCCATTGGCGAGTTTGGTGACCAATCCATTGAAGAAATTAGTGAGCTAAGTGATTTGTTGCAAATGGATGTGGTTTTGCTTAACAACAGTATTTTGCCAGATGAACTTCCGCAAATAGCCAAGCCAATCATCAAGGCCATTTCATTGGATGATATGGGTCCGGTTGAATTGGCCAATGAACTTTGCGCCTATGCACCTTATGCAGATGCTTTTCAGCTAAACGGAACACAAGCTATTGCTGCCCGCAAGGATGAATTGATAGAAGCATGTGCCCAATATAAAATTGTGTGGAATTTGCCGTATACAAATGAAAATGTGCTAGCTATTTTAGAAACTTATAAGCCGTATTCACTTGTAATACTTGCAGCTTCAGAAGAAAAAACGGGCATGAAAGAATACGATGAGTTAAATGAAATGCTTGAAATATTAAGGCCTTAATGCTTGCCTGCGATTCCTTATTTTAAGCTATCTATTTCTTTTTTCACCACTTCCATTAACCTGTCAACCTCACTCGTATTGTTGTAAATATGGGTCGACATTCTCACCGAGTTTAAGCCATTTTCTTGCACCATTCTGATGCGCACTTTTGCCTCTGCACATTTTGCATAAAATTTACTGAAGTCGAAGCCCTTTATTCTAAATCCATTAACACCCCCGCGCGATCTTTCTTCTGTAGGTGTAATCAATTCTATCTTGTCCCCAAAACTTAGCAATTGGTCTTGCGAATATTTACCCAAATACATAATGCGCTTATGAATATTATCCATGCCAATGGTTTCAATAAAATCTATGGCAGCATCTACACCTTTGTACAGACCCGCATTTTGGGTGCCACCATAATACCTATGCGCGGTATCGGCATATGCACCTGTTGCAATTGGCACTGAAGCCATATTCCATTTCCCATTGTCGCTACCACCACCTACAAAATAAGTTTGCAAGGTGTTTTGAAAATCTTTTCGCACATATAAAAATCCAGTTCCTTTTGGACCCAACATCCATTTGTGGCTGCAGCTTGCATAGGCATCGCAACCCATGTCATGCAAATCTAAAGCTAACATTCCCGGACCGTGCGCGCCATCAATAAAAGAGAAGATGCCTTTTTCTTTGGCCCAAGTACAAATTTCTTTTGCGGGTAAAATTTGACCTTGCGTACAAGGAATATGTGGTACAGCCACAGCCCTGGTTTTCTTGGTATATAAGGCTTTGATCCGATCCAAAGTCTCTGCTGCGGTGGAGGCAGGGGTAAACACTTTAATCACTATCCCATGAACCATGTGTCGGTTCAGCCAGGGAAATGCATTGCCTACATGCTCGTGGGTGGTCATAATAACCTCATCGCCTTTTTTGAGTGGCAGTCCCCAACACACAATATTAATACCATCTGTAACATTGTGGGTGAGGGCAATTTCTGCCTCATCTGCGCCCACAAATTTTCCTATCTTGCCTTGGGTAGCTTCCCAACCACCGTAATTGCCATATACATCGCAATCGTTCATGCCCTTTTTAACCGCCTCTATAACGGGGTAAGGCGATGGTCCCATGGTGCCATTGTTTAAATAGGCCCAATCTTTTTGAAGCGGAAACTGCTGTCGCACCATTTGCCAATAGCTTTCATCGTTAGGTGCAATAATGCCCGCGTTTGCCGGAAGAGGCGCGGCATTAGCCTCGGCTAAGAAAGAGGGAATTGCCAAACTGCTAATTAATCCTGCAGAGCCTTGCTTTAAAAACTTTCTTCTATTGGGATCCATGGTAGTAATTTTAATACAAGTTATCAAAGTTTTTTAGAAATCAAATATTATCTGGTTTCTTGGATTTACTTGTTGCCCTAAATTTTCCTTCGATATGAATTTGCGTATATTTGTTTTTTATTCAGCAACATGGGACAAATTTATGCCAATATTGAAATATCAAATGCCGCTTCGCCGCAGCTAAAGGCTGTGCCATTGAATGCTTTGGTAGATACAGGCGCCTTGTTCCTTTGCATACCTGCTTCGGTGGCTCTGCAGTTAAATTTAAGCGAGTTTGAAAAGCGGGAAGTCACCATAGCTGACGGTTCTAAAAGGCTGGTACCATATGTGGGTCCCATTAAGATAAAATACCAAAACAGAATGTGTTTAACTGGGGCATTGGTTTTGGGCGAAATACCTCTATTGGGTGCAATTCCCATAGAAGATATGGATCTTATCATACACCCTTCTCAATTGAAGTTGTTAGTGAATCCAGAACACCCAAATGTGGCAGGGGCATTGGTGGTTTAAAAATTTGAATCCTTACATGCATAATTTTTTAAGAGTTAAATTAATTGTCCTATTTGTTTTTACCCTATCAAGAATTAGTTATGGTCAAAATAATACAATTGCGTTATTTCAGGTAAACTCTAAAGTCAATTATGTTATTGGAAACGATAATTACGAGGAGTTTTATTTCACAAAAGTTAAACCATCATTAGGATTGAATATTGACATTGGAATTAGGAAAGTATATAAAAGAAAAGTTCATATTGATTACTTACTCTCTTATAATGATTTTCAAATTGTTGAAAATGAAAGGGAATTAATATTTTATGATCCGATAGATCCTACAAGAATCCCTACTTCTTCTTTTGGAGGAGGTTTGGTTGATTATACTAAGTACAGTCAATTTAAGTCAATTGACTTTTTGGTTTATACAGGTATGATCAAGGAGATTTCCTCTAACCTTGCTATGGTTGCTTCTGTAGGCGGTGGAATTGGGTATTTAGTGGAGTCTAGAATTTTACAAACATTTAAATCTAAGGACAAAAGTTATGAGTATTCCTATACTGATTACAGTCCTGATTATTTTGAAAGAATAAACTACTTTTTTGGAATTAAATGCGGGCTAGAATGGAAGCTAAAGAGCAGGTTAAGTGCAAATTTATCACTTAATTATGTTCAGAATGTAAACACTATTTATGCCGATAATAGACTTAAAGTTTTTCCTAATGCCACTGGGTTGACCCTTGGAATTGGGTATTTGCTCAAGAGCTCGAAAAAAGCAGATAAGTAGTTGAAGACTGCCTATAATTTCGCCGTTTTTTCTTTGGCCGAAAAGCCTTAGTTTTGCCTTCGCTTTTGTATGGTGGAATGAAGGAAAATTATCGTGTAATTGGGCTTATGAGCGGATCTTCCTTGGATGGGGTTGATGTTGCTTGTTGCCAGTTTCATTGGGATGGACAAGCTTGGCAGTATCAAATTTTGGAGGGCAAAACTTATCCTTATTCCGACATGTGGGTGGCGCGTTTGCAGCAATTGCCGCAGCAAAGCATTGAGATTTTCCCCAAAACACATGCCTTTTACGGCAGATACTTAGGTAACTTGGTAAAGCAATTTTTGCAGGAAACAAGTTTACAAGCAGATTTTGTTGCCTCGCACGGACATACCATTTTTCACCAGCCTGGGGCAGGCTTTACGGCTCAAATTGGCGATGGTGCTGCTATTTCGGCGATTTGCGGTTTGCCGGTAGTTTGCGATTTTAGAAGCCTGGATTTGGCTTTGGGCGGACAGGGAGCGCCGCTGGTTCCTATTGGTGATCAGCTTTTGTTTGGCGATTTTGATGCCTGTTTGAACCTAGGCGGCATTTCCAACATTTCCTATAAAGTGGGCGATAAAGTATTGGCCTACGATATTTCACCTTGCAACCTTGTCTTTAATCAGTTGGCACAGGCCTTGGGTCAGCCCTACGATAACAAGGGTGCCATGGCCAAAGGGGCAGAAAAAGACGAGGCATTGGTTGCGGCCTTAAACGCTTTGCCTTATTACCAACAGGTAGGGGCAAAATCTTTGGGACAAGAATGGCTGAACCAACATATATGGCCCTTGGTAGCCGAACACGGACATTTGGACGAATTGGAGTTAATGGCCAGTTTCTCTGCGCATATTTCTTTTCAAATTGCCAAAGTAATAAATGAGGCTGGATTAAAGAGGGTATTGACTACGGGTGGTGGGGCTTACAACGATTTTTTGATGGAGCAGATCAAAGAAAATTGTACGGCAGATGTACATATTCCTGCTTCAGAATTGGTTCAGTTTAAAGAGGCGCTTATCTTTGCATTTCTGGGGGTTTTGAGAATAAGCAACCAGAACAATGTTTTATGCTCTGTTACTGGCTCGCAAAGAGACCATGTTGGCGGGGCGCTTTACGGAAATTTTAATTCACTTATATAACTTAGAAATACAGCAATTATGCAATTACAAAAACTCATTAAAAAATACGAAGAGAAACAACCAGAAATTGTTTTTGAATGGAAAGATAGCGAAACAGAGGCCGAAGGTTGGGTAGTGATAAATTCTTTGCGCGGTGGCGCTGCTGGCGGCGGAACGCGCATGAGAAAAGGGCTTAATAAGCATGAGGTAACTTCATTGGCTAAAACCATGGAGATTAAATTTACAGTTGCTGGTCCTGCCATTGGTGGTGCAAAATCTGGTATCAACTTTGATCCGGCAGATCCGCGTAAGAAGGGTGTTTTGGAGCGTTGGTATAAGGCTGTTTATCCACTATTGAAAAACTATTATGGTACTGGTGGCGATTTAAATGTAGATGAGATTCATGAGGTAATTCCTATTACCGAACAATATGGTTTGTTGCACCCACAAGAGGGTGTGGTTACAGGGCATTTTAAGGTAGAAGGTGCGGCCAAACAAATACGTATTGATAATTTGCGCATTGGCGTTTCTAAGGTATTAAACGACGATCGTTTTTCGCCTGAGGTAGCAAGAAATTTTTTGGTGGCAGATATGATTACTGGCTTTGGTGTAGCAGAAGCGGTGCGTCATTTCTACAGCATTTGGGGAGGCAATGTAATTAACAAGCGTGCCATTATCCAAGGTTGGGGAAATGTAGGTGCAGCAGCGGCTTATTACCTCAGTTTATATGGTGTTATTATCGTTGGAATTATTGATAGAAATGGCGGATTGGTAAGGCCTGCGGGCTTTAGCAAAGAAGAAATAAAAGACCTGTTTTTAAACAAGCAAGGTAATACTTTGGTGCATCCAGAGATGATGACTTATGAGGAAGTAAACGAGAAAATTTGGGAAGTAGGAGCAGAGATATTTGTGCCTGCAGCAGCCTCTCGTTTGGTTACACAAGAGCAAGTAGAAAAGATGCGCGACAATGATTTAGAAGTGATTAGTTGTGGGGCTAATGTGCCTTTTGCTGATCAAGAAATTTTCTTGGGACCCATTGCCAATTACACAGATGATCAAGTAGCGATTATTCCAGATTATATTGCCAATTGCGGCATGGCACGTGTGTTTGCGTATTGTATGAGCAATGATCAAGTAGATTTAACCGATGAGGCTATTTTTAAAGATACTTCAAAAACCATATGGCAAGGTTTGATGCGTTTGCATCAATTTAACCCAAAGCAAAAAGGCCTTTTGAAAAAAGGACTTGAGATGGCTTTGGTTAATTTGGTATAAGCTTTAATCTATGGATAAGGCAATTTTGTACGAAACATTTTTAGGAAATCCACTGTATAAGTGGATGTTGAGTGGTGGACTAATATTAGTTTCCTTGCTCTTTAATAGGCTCATGGCAAAATTGGCTGCGAGGCTTAGTTTTAGGGTGTTTAAGAAGGTTTCTAACGCGCAATTTTACGAGGAATTTAGTCGCCTACTCAACAGGCCTTTTGTAAATCTAATTAATGTTATTGCCCTGTACTTTGCCTTCAACTTTCTTTCTTTTCCGGCCGAATGGGATATGGCCAAGGTGAGTGATTTTGGACTGAGGTGGTTTTTGCATACCCTCTTTTTGGTGGCCATGATTTGGACCATTACTGCGCTGTTTTTAAAGAGTACTGATTTTATGGAGTATGTTTATCACCACTCAGAAAATGCCTCTATTAGCAGCGATTTAGCTACTTTTTTAAAGGAACTTACGCGGGTGCTCATTCTTATTGGAGCCTTTTTTGTTTTGTTGAGCAAGGCTTTTGAGGTTGATATTACTGCCCTCATTACGGGTTTGGGAATTGGAGGTTTGGCCATTGCCTTGGCTGCTCAAGATACGCTTGCCAACTTAATTGGTTCATTCATCATTTATTTGGATAAGCCTTTTCAAGTGGGCGAGTTAATTGAATTGGGTGAAGTAAAAGGAACGGTAGAAAAAATTGGTTTCCGCACCACCCGCATTCGTACTTTGGATAGGTCATTGCTCATAGTTCCCAACAAGAAAATTATAGATTCTAACCTCAACAATATTACGCAAAGTTCGCAGCGGCGGGTAAGGTTTGAAATTGGCCTTACCTACCAAAGCGATCCTCAAAATATCTTAGGAATTATTGAAGATGTAAAAAAGGCGATATTGTCTGAAGCGCCTGTTACAGCTGAGGATATGACAGTAAGGTTTTCCGATTTTGATACTAGCTCCCTAAATCTTATCATTATTTATTACGTTAACTCTAACGAATATGAGGTGATGATTGAGGTAAAGGAACGAATCAATGTTAAAATTATAGAGATTGTAAAAACCCATCAATGTGAGTTTGCCTACCCATCTCAAACGGTGTTTTTGCAAAAGCCGCTTGAACGGGTATAGTGCTTTGTGTGCAACAAGTACGCAGTTTTTAATTCCCTTAATAGCCTAAAACGGACTTCTGTTTGCGCTTCATCCTTCCAATAAAATAACAGAAAAATGGGGTCGGTTCGAACCGAAAATGGCTGCTGGAAATTTTGGTGATAAGAAATTATTAACTCCATTTATATGGCTTATTATCAGTGTTTAGGGAGCTAGTAAATTTGTTAAAAATTCTCAAATTTGGGCTGTTCTCTTACCTACTCGGCTACTCATAAATATATTTCCTTATCTTTGCGGTTCATTTTATGAGTGATCCAATAAAACATGAGTGTGGAATCGCAATGATTCGCCTCCTTAAGCCACTTAGTTTCTACGAAGAAAAGTATGGCTCGGCATTATACGGATTAAAAAAATTGTATCTCCTCATGGAGAAACAACATAACCGTGGGCAAGACGGCGCCGGATTAGGCGTAATTAAATTTGACCCAGAACCTGGCGAACAATATATCTTTAGACAAAGGGCAAATGGCAGCAATGCTATTGCAGAAATTTTTGACAAGGTAAGTTCAAAGATTAATAAATCTGGCAACAAAGAGGAGGTGAAACAATGGGATCACCTTAAGAAACACGCTCCTTTTGTGGGTGAGTTATACCTTGGACACCTTCGTTATGGCACGCATGGCGGCAATAGCAAAGATCTTTGTCACCCTTTTATTCGCGAGAACAATTGGATGAGCAGAAACCTGCTTTTGGCTGGTAATTTTAACCTTACCAATGTAGATGAACTCTTTGACTTATTAATAGAATTGGGTCAGCACCCGCGCGAAAAAGCCGATACCGTTACCATGCTCGAAAAGATGGGACATTTCTTGGATGAAGAGGTGCAAAGAAATTTTACCCGTTTTAAATTGGAAGGACATTCTAACCAGGAAATCTCTGGGGTAATGTCGCAACATGTAAATGTAGAAACCATACTTAAGCGCTCTTTGCGTGATGCCGATGGCGGTTACGTAATGGCTGGTATGTTGGGTCATGGCGATGCGTTTGTGGTGAGAGATCCTAACGGAATTCGTCCGTGTTTCTATTATAAAAACGATGAGGTAGTGGTTATTACCAGCGAGAAGCCAGCTATTATGACGGGCTTTAATATTGCCTATGGTGATGTAAAGGAATTGGGCATTGGAAACGCCATGATTATTAAGAAAAACGGCGATATTGAAGAGGTAAATATTACTACACCAGGCGAGCGTAAATCTTGTTCGTTTGAGCGCATTTATTTCTCTAGAGGCAATGATAAAGAGATCTACCAAGAGCGTAAAATGCTTGGACATTTGCTGGCAGATAAAGTGATGAAGGCCTTAAAAAATGATTTTACCAATTCTGTTTTTTCTTATATTCCAAATACGGCTGCAGTGGCGTTTTACGGCATGTGCGAAGGCGTTACAGGTTTATTGAACAATTGGAAAATTGATGAAATTAAGAAGGTGGGTGTTAATGGTGATCCAGCCAAATTAAAGCAAATATTGGATTTGAGTATTAGGCGCGAAAGGGTTGCTGTAAAGGATGCCAAGTTGCGTACTTTTATTACAGATGATGCCCACCGCGAAGACATGGTAGCGCACGTTTACGATGTTACCTATGGCTTAATTAATAACAACAAAGATACCTTGGTGGTAATGGATGATTCTATTGTGAGAGGTACTACTTTAAAGACAAGTATCCTGCGCATTTTAGATCGTTTGCATCCTAAAAAAATTATTATAGTTTCTTCTTCGCCGCAAATTAGGTACCCAGACTGTTATGGTATTGATATGAGTAAGATGAACGATTTTGTAGCTTTTCAAGCAATGGTTTCCTTGCTAAAAAGTAGCAAAAAAGAATACTTACTCAATTCTGTTTACGAGAAATGTAAGGCCCAAGAAAATTTACCGAAAGAAGAAATGGTAAACTATGTAAAGGAACTTTATGCCCAGTTTACCGCCGATGAAATTAGCCAACGCATAGCCCAAATTGTTACGCCAGATGATATACATGCAGAGGTAGATGTAATTTACCAAAGCATTGAAAACTTGCATAAGGCCTGTCCAAACCACCTTGGCGATTGGTACTTTACAGGAAATTACCCAACTCCTGGTGGCAATAAAGTAGTGAACAAGGCGTTCATTAATTTTATGGAAGGCAAGGCCGGCAGAGCTTACTAAAATAACTATGATTCTAAAAAGCGAAAACCTCATTAAGCGTTATAAAAAACGCACCGTTGTAAACAATGTATCTATTGAGGTACATCAAGGAGAATGCGTGGGATTGCTAGGGCCAAATGGCGCAGGCAAAACAACCACTTTTTACATGACGGTTGGTTTAATTAAACCAGATGAAGGCGAAGTGTATTTAGACAATGAAAAAATAACCAATCTGCCCATGTACAAACGTGCACAGAAGGGTTTGGGTTACTTGGCACAAGAAGCTTCTATCTTTAGAACCTTAAGCGTAGAAGACAACATACTTGCTGTTTTACAAATGACCAAATTAAGCAAGCTAGAACAAGAAGAGAAGTTAGAATCATTGCTAGAAGAGTTCGGTCTGAACCGAGTGCGCAGCAGCATGGGAAATGTACTAAGTGGAGGTGAACGCCGAAGAACAGAAATTGCGCGTGCCTTGGCAGTAAATCCCAAATTCATCTTATTGGATGAACCTTTTGCAGGTATTGATCCCATTGCGGTTGAGGATATTCAGCAAATTGTGGCCAAGTTGAAACATAAGAATATTGGTATTTTAATTACCGACCATAATGTGCATGAAACCCTTTCTATTGTTGATAGGGCTTACTTATTGTTTGAAGGTAAAATTCTGAAAGGCGGCACTGCTCAAGAGTTAGCAGATGATGAAATGGTACGTAAAGTGTACTTGGGACAGAATTTTGTGTTGCGTTAAATAAATTTTTGTAGTTTAGCGAAAGCTTACAATTAAATTGTGTTGATATGAAAAAGTGGATAGCCTTATTTAGCATTGCGGCAACAATGACCGCCTGTAACAACGAGCCAAAATTGGATCAGACCGAAGAAACTGCTGTGCAAACCCAGCTCAATGCCGACCAAAAAGCGATGGACTCATTAGAGGCCTCCATTATGGCACAAATGGATGCCATTAATGGAGATAGCTCTGAGATGGATAGTCTTTAGTTAATAATCTTTACTGTAATACTTACTCTTCTCTCGCGAGAAGCTTTAATACCGAACACAGATTCGTTTACTTTATCGTATTCGCTAGCTACATCTTTGGGTGCTTCTAACTCACCTACAGAATGCTCCCAGAAGTTAATGCGATTGGTTTCTATGGCATCGTATAATGCTCCATCATTCCACTTTTTAAAGAAGCGGGTAAGGGCCACTAGTCTTCTGTTAGAGAGTTTCTCATTGTATTCTGTTGAAGCAATTGGACTGCAATACGCGGTGATAGAAACTTCTACCTGTACACCTTGATTTAATTTCCTTTGCACAAAGTACATAATCTCGTTCATGTCTTTATAACCTCCCACTACGTGATTGGTAAAGAAGGTATCTAGACTTGCTTTTGAATCTACTGAACGGTCGTAAAATCCATCCATTTCTTTGAGGTAGTTTTCAAACGAATTTTGGTAGTTATACGCAGGTCTGTACAATTGATATTGCTTAGGCTCATCGTTGTTAAAATACACCACCGAATTGTCTGTATAGCTAGCCTTAGCATTGCCCTTTAAACCTCTGCCTGGAATTTGGTCTAAGTTACGCACCACTACAATAGCCGTAATTTCTTGCGCTTCGCTTTTTCTTGCCCTTGGGTGAATAGAATAAACAAGGTAGTATTTACCTGGAGTAGCATTTTTCTTGAGAGTAATTACACCTGTTTTGGTGTTTAAAGATAAGTCTGGATTATCAGAATTCACCAGCTTAATTGCAGTGTTTTTAAAGTTGGCTTTTTTGCCATTGTACTTATCATTGGCCCTTACATTCATTACATAACCTCCATTTACATTTACATAGCCAGTATCGTTTAAGGCATATAAACCATCTTGTTGTTCTGGCGTTGGCATGTTAAATTCTCTCATGGTTAAAGCCCTTACTTCTTTGCCATTGTAAACACCTCTTATGGTAATGCTTGCATTGGCGGTATCCGATTCATTAGGGTTTGTCTTATTGCTAATAACGTAATCAAAAGTGTAGGTGCCAGGGTTGATATCAGATTCCAATTTTATAAGTCCGTCATTTGCATAAACCACCATTTTACCTGCAAGTGGATTATTGAGCAATACCAAGTTTACATCGCCTGGTTTTATTGGGTTTCCGCGTAATTGGTCGTTTGCCATTAGTCCCGGAATTTTGATGCTTCGTTGATTGTCTTCTACAAAGAATTGATCGTCATTGGCAGAAATGGGTTTAATGGATAGGTAGAATTCTTTGTACAATTTACCATCTTTAATTACATACTCATTGCTGGTTTCTGTTAAGTTGTTAAATCCTTCTTTGGAGGTTTTAAATCGCATAGCAATACGTGTGTCCATGGTATCGTAAATGAGCACATTGTCTCTGCCACCTCTGGTAAGTGCAAAATTGTTAAATGTGCCGCTCAAATTAGAATATTCTATGCGTGCATTGTCTAATTCTGCCCCTGTTTCTTTATCGAATACTTTGGTGTAAAGGGTTTGCCTTATTGGGTCGCTTAAGTTGAAGTGATAAATGTTATCGTCAAATTTATTGGAGAACCTGTTGGAAGAAAAATAGCCTTCTTTTTTAGATTTAAAGCTTACCCCAAAATCATCGTAAATGGTGTTAAAGGGTTCGTTTAATAAGAACCTGCTGCCATTGCTATAGATAACAATGTCTAAACCTCCTGTAGACTCAATGTGGTTGGTAGAATACACCAATTCATTGTCTGCAGTAAAACTTGGGAACACTTCATCATATTCTGAGTTGATATCGTCTCCAAGGTTCACTGGATTGGTCCATTCTGTGCCATTCCATTTGGTCTTGTACAAATCAAATCCACCTTTGCCACCTGGCATATCAGAGGAGAAGTACAAAGTTTTTTCTACTTCATTAAAATGCGGGTGTTGGTACGAATAAGCGTTGTTGCAAAAGTTCATCATTTTTGCTCTGGTCCAAGTTTTATTGGCGTTCCTTAAAAAATAGGTGAGGTATAAATTCTGAATACCTGCTTCATTTGCCTTGATAAAGTTTCTGCAAAGCACCACTAAGCTAGTATCTTTTGAAATGGCAATTGGTCCGTCGTGTCCGCTCGTATTAATGCTTTTTGGCAGGTAACTCGGGTATGGTATTCTAGCCCCTTTTTCTGTAAATGGATATACATCTAAAAAAGGCATTTTGGTTAAGGTGTATTGGAAAGATTTGTCGTTGCTGTTGTTCCTTCTTGAGGTTGTAACAAACAACATTTTATTCCAATAGAAGGCAGAAAAATCTTCATTCACAGAATTGCCGCCAAAAGTGTCGATGGTGGTATATAAGAAATAATTGGTTTTAAAGTAATTCGACTTTTTAAAATAAGGCGATTTTTCGCGCATCATAGTAGATGAATGCACATAATTTCTGCGCACTTTGGCATCTTTAATGGCTCCTTTACTATCGGCAGTTTTATAGTAATACAATGCCTGTGCATACTTGCCTTGTGCGTATAAAGCCTCTGCCAGTTGAACCACCATTTCTGGATTAAGGTCGTTTTCTGAGTTGAGCAAGTATTTTTCTGCACGTTCATAGTCAAAGTACCATGCATATTTGATGGCCTTATCTACCTGCGCCTGAGCAGTAGCAATATAGCCAATCATCATGAGGCTAAACATGCTGCCAAGGAGGAGATATTTTTTAAACGTATTCTTTTTCATTCCACTAGTCTTTTATATCGGTTGACACTGATAGATAAATGTTCAATTATTATAGGAAATACCTAGGCGATTTCACACGCTTTTTTTGTCCACTCTGCCATAAAAATCTGGCAGAAAGTTCATGTGTTTGTCTGGTGGCCAGGCTCAAATCATTTAATGGGTATTCGTACATATAGCCCACATAAATTTGCGAGGTAATTTTGTAGCCAGCCAGAAATCCAATGGCTTCATTTACCCTTAGCATGGGTCCTACATCTAGGATGTTCTTGTAATCAAAAACAGCATTGATATCGTACTGCAATGGGGCATTTGCTACCTTCTTAAACAATAAACTTGGTTTAAAAGAGAAATCCTCGTTGATGTTTAAATAAGCTCCTCCATATAAAAAGAAATGATCTTGGTAGCGTGCGATATTGTTGTTGTTGTCTGAAATATTTCTTGCAAATAATCTTGGCATAGATGCGCCAACAAAGAACTTTTCGCTGCTTGCCAAAACACCTAATCCAAGGTTTAAGTAAGTGCCAGATTTAAAGTTGGTGTTAAAGTTAGGGTCGTTAATCTGACTTGTTTGCAAAGCACTTAGGTTAATGCTGGTATTAGATGCCATCACACGTAAGCCGCCCGACAAGGTCCAATCGTCTGTTACCTGTATGTGAGAGGCCAAATCTGCCTGGAAGGTAAGGTCTCTTACTGGACCAATTTTATCGAGGTAAATTCCTCCTGCAAATCCCAAGTTTTTGGGTAAACTGGTATTGATAAAAATAGTATTGGTAGTAGGAGCTCCATCCATACCCAACCATTGATGCCTTGTGAGAATTCCAACTTGGTTTTCACTTTGAATGCCCGCTTGAGCAGGATTAATGATGGCATTGTTAAACATGTATTGTCCATACATTGGGTCTTGCTGCGCAAAGAGTTGGATGGCCCCCAACATAAAACTAAGACTGATTATTATTCGTTTCATTTTCTTGGTCTCCAATTTTATTTACTAATATATAAGTAGCCAGAAATAGCAGGTTTGCCAGGCTCAAGTTCCAGTACATAGAAATACGTACCTGTTGGCAGTGTTTCCTCATTGGCTCCTATGCCTTTTTCGAAGGTTCCTTTCCAGGTATTTTTATAGCCTTTTTCTTCAAATACCAAGGTGCCCCAACGGTTGTATATTCTCAGGTGATTGTTAGGGAATTTCTCAATGCCATCTATGGTATACCCGTCGTTTATTCCATCACCATCTGGCGAGAATCCTTGTGGCATAAAGACGTCTTGCTCACAATTGTCCTTTTTATAGTTAATGGTGTATTTGCCTGTTACCCCGCAATTGTTTTTATCCGTCACTACTATGCTATACTCGCCATGTATTTTATTGGCTATATCTAAAGTAGTTTCACCTGTATTCCAGAAGTAATTAAATGGAGCTGTTCCGCCAACTAAAGAAAGTGAAATACTTCCGTCGCTGGTTGTTTTACAAACTGCATCATTTATAGAGTCAAGCACCAAGCTAATTGGATTAGGCTCTTTTAAGGTGTAGTTTTTATTGAGCTTACATCCATTGGTATCTGTTATGGTAAGTGTAAAGTTGCCAGCAGATAGATTGGTAAGCGGATTAAATATGGATCCATTGCTCCAGAAATAGGTATATGGCGATGTTCCTCCATTTACTGTTACTGCTATGTTTCCATCAAATTTTCCAAAGCAACTTGGGTCCTTGGTAACGGCTGTGGCTGTAAGGGCGGTTGGACTGCTTATCGTAACTGGAATGTACAAGGTGTCGTTTAATGAGTCTGTTACCATAACAATGTAATTCCCCGCTTTTAAGTCAAATGCAACTGGTCCGGTTTGAACCGGCGTAGTATTCCAAGTAAATTGATAGGGTTCTAAGCCTCCAGTAACTTCAACAATGGCAATACCATTGCTATCTCCAAAGCAAAGCAGGTCGCCCACGGTTGTTCCTAACCAATTTAAGGTGTCTTGCGTGAACACAATGATATAATCGGTATCGCACAAAACAGGCACCATGCCACTGTCGCAGATTGAGTAATAAATGGTATCATATCCTACCCAATTGGTATTTGGTGTGTAGGTAATCGTGCTTAAAATGGTATCCAATACTGCTGTGCCGTTCAATGGCATAGTAACTATGCTTAGCGTAGCAGCATAAATATTTCCATCTACGTCAGTATCGTTCAACAAAGGATATATCACCAAAGGCTTGCCAGCGTGAGTAGCAACATCGTCTGTTACCGCATCTGGACCCACAGCAAACACCTCTACCGTTGCATACGCGCTATCTGAGTTATTGATATCAACGGTGTCGGTTACCTGATAGAATAATGTATAAAAGCCAGCAGGAGTTCTTGGTGCAACACTTACAAAGCCCGTTACCGTATCAAATGTTAAGGCAGGTGAGGCACTCAATAATTCTTTAAAACGAACCTGAGTAGCCAGTAATGGCAAGCCATCTAAGCTATCATTGTCTATTACATTCATGACATTTGTTAAGCCACTGTATCCATTAGCACTCGCTATATCATCCTTTGCATCCAATGGGTAACCATGTACATAGATGGTAACCATGGCAGTATCGCAACTGCTCGGATTTAAGGTGTCACAAATCCTATAAATCATTTTATAAGAACCAATAGGGGTATTAGGGAATACCGATATTTGTCCGTTAAAAGTATTTAAAACAATCCCGCTTGTGCCTGAGTTTTGAACAATACTTATTTGCACCCTTCCTGGTTTAATGACATCATTTAATATGCTATCATTTACCAAAACATTGTACAATCCTAAATTGCCAATAAAGCCATTAATAGCAGCGCTATCGGCATTTGCAAATACTGGCGTAGGCGATACAATAATGGTAAGCACACCGGTGTCTGCATTCTCTATATTCAACGTATCAACAATGCGGTAACTTATATGGTAAATGCCCGCTGGAGTCAAAGAATCTACCTCCAACAAACCAGTGAGTGTATCTAAACGTATTTCTGGTCGGCCTGAACCAAGCACCAGTTGCAATTTAATATTTGTTACCAAGGCAGTATCGTTGTTGATGCGGTCGTTTGGCAATACATTGTATTGGCCTTTGTTACCAATTTCACCAATCACATAGGCAGTATCGTATTCAGCCATAATGGGTGGAGCAATGATTTGAACAACCACATAATCTGTATCTACATTACCCGGATTAAGCGTATCGCTAATTTCATATTGAATGCTATAGAAACCTGTTGCTATTCTTGGTAAGAAGCTTACCAATCCAGTTGCAGTATCTAAACTGATATTAGGTATAGATGCAGGTATAAGGGTTCTAATGAGTACACTTCCTGCTGCAATCGATTTGTGATTAAGGCTATCATTTGCCAATACATAACCCACCGCATAATTGGTATCATAACCAATTTGAACAAAGGTGTCTGTTACCGCCTCAATCAATGGTGCACGTACCTCAATGGTATCGCTGGCCGAATCGCAATTAAAGACATTTAAGGTATCGCAAATTTGGTAATTAATAACATACAAACCTGCAGGCACCATTGGAGCAACTGCAATGTATCCTGTGGTATCGTTTAACCAAACACCAGGGTGAGAAGCAGGTGTGAGCACAGAAATTTTTACATCACCTACCGCAAGCATGATTTGATTAATGCTATCATTTGCCAATACCTGAACCAAGGCGGTATCGCCATCAAAACCATTCACCACTGCATAATCATCATTGGCATATACATCTGGCGAATCAACCACCACAAATACAGTGGCAGTATCAAAACTAAATAAGTTAACCGTATCAATAATGCTGTATTGCAAAGTATAGATGCCTGCCTTTATCCTAGGCATAAAACTAATATTGCCAGTTAAAGTATCTAAATCAATACCAGCATGTGTAGAGGCTGCATGCCATTTCACCATTACGGCATTTACACCAATGGTATCTGAGTTTAAGCTATCGTTTAACAACACATTTCCAATGATACCCGCTGCAGCATACCCATCTACAAGTAGGGTGTCATCTGTGGCAATAATTGGAGGAGGCAAAATATGAATATAAGTAATGGCGGTATCGCAATTGCTTAGGTTCAGACTGTCACAAATGCGGTAAACCAATGAATAAGTAGCGGCTGCAAGATTAGGCGCAACACTTACAATACCAGTGGCTGTATCAAATCCAATTTCTGGAATGGATGGGGGTGTAATGAGGCGTAAAGAAATGGAAGCTGCATTGATAGGTTGGTTATTTACACTGTCGTTATTCAATACATTGATGGCTGCAATTGCTCCGTTAAATCCGTTCACAAAAGCATGGTCAACATTTGCAAAAATTGGCGGTGGTGTAACATGGATGGTCACAATGGCCGTATCGCACATACCCGGATTTAAGGTATCGCAAATGCGGTATGTCATGTTGTAGCTGCCCACCGGCGTACCAGCAAATACAGAGATTCTGCCATTAAATGTATTCAGCACCAAGCCTCCGTTGGTAAAGTTTTGAACCGTGTTTATGCTTACCCTACCGCTTGGAATGCTGCTGTTTAAAATGGTATCATTGTTCAATACATTGATTAAATTTAAATTGCCATTGTAGCTGTTCACAGAAGCAATATCCTCATTGGCAAAAACAGGTGTTGGCGAAACATAGATGGCCACAATTCCTGTATCTGTATTGCTGTTGTTTAAGGTATCAATTAACTTATAAGTAATAAGGTAAAGGCCTGCTGGAGTAAGAGAGTCGACAGCCAAGTAACCCATGCTATCAAGTTTAATTTTGGCACTGCCTGAACCAATAATAAGAGCAAATTTGGTATTGCTCATTTTTGCAGTATCCCCGTTTATTCTATCGTTGGCAAGTATGGTGTACACACCTTTGCTTCCAATTTCTCCTAATACATTGGCCGTATCATTTTCTGCTACAATGCTTGGAGCGGTAATATGAATAATGGCATAAGCCGTATCAAAATTACTTGTATTGAGCGTGTCGGTTATTTTATATTTAATAGGGTAGAAGCCAACTGCCACGCGGGGTGAGAAGCTCACTATTCCGGTTGTATCGTTTAAGCTTATTCCTGCAACGCTGCTTGGTTCAAGCGTAGTTAATTTAACCATGCCTGCACTTACAGGTAAGTTGTTTAGGCTGTCGTTACTCAATACATTTCCAATGTTTACATTGGCATTGTATCCGTTCTGAACCAAGGTGTCAACATAAGCATTAATCATGGGTGCAAGTACTGCTATGGTATCACTTGCCGTATCGCAATTGCTTGTATTAAGTGTATCGCAAATTTTATAATTAATAACATATAATCCTGCAGGTACCATAGGTGCCACTTTTATAAAGCCTGTGGTATCATTTAACCACACACCTGGGTGCGAAGATTGAGACAATACACTTAGCTTTACATCTCCAATGGCTAAGCCAATTTGATTGATGCTATCATTGGCCAAAACCTGCACCAATGCAGGGTTTCCATCGTAACCATTTACATAGGTGTACTCTGGATTTGCATAAATCATAGGCGCACTTACCACTACAAATACAGTTGCAATATCTGAGTTAGTTAAGTTGGCAGTATCAATGATGCGGTATTGCAAAGAATAAGTTCCTGCTGCAATACGCGGCGTAAATAAAATATTACCTGTTAAAGTATCTAAATCAATGCCAGCATGATTAGAAGCCACATGCCATTTCACTTGAACTGCATTGCTTGCAATTACAGCATTGTTTAATCTATCATTGTTTAATACATTGATAAGCGTTCCAGCAGCAGCATAACCATCCACATAGGCGGTATCATTTTTTGCATCTATTGGAGGTGCGGTTAAAGTAATATACACAATGGCCGTATCACAATTGCTTGTATTCATGCTATCGCAAATGCTATACACCAAGGAATAAGAACCTGCTACTTGTCCGCCCACCACACTCACCATACCTGTACTCGTATTTAAGGTAATGGCTGGATTGCTAGCAGGAGTTACCAAAGTTGTTATCACATTGGTGCCATTTACAGCTGCACCATTTAGCAAATCATTGTTCCTTACATTTAAGAGATTATTCCCTCCATCAAAACCATTTACACTTAGCATATCTGCATTACCTGCAATTGGCGGTGCAGTAACATTTACCGTTACCAAGGCCGTATCGCAATTGGTAGGATTTAAAGTATCGCAAATGCGGTAAACAAAATAGTAAACGCCAGCAGGTGTCATAGGAAACACAGAGATTCTGCCATTGATGGTATTTAAAATAATATTAGGTTCAATAGGCGATGAAACCAAAGTAAAAGTAATGGCAGAGCGAGGAGCAGTGCCATTGTTAATGCTATCGTTTGTGTGTACAGTGATGGCGTTAAGGTTGCCATTATATCCGTTTACCCATACTTGATCATGTGTTGCCACAATGCTTGGAGCACTTACTACTACAACCAATTGTGAGCTTGCAAAATTTCCCCCATCTAATACATCGGTTAAGGTATAAGGTATGGTATAGGTTCCTGCTGCTAAAGCCGCACTTACATTTACTGCCCCTGTAGAGGCTGTGATGCTAATTTTGGTTGTAGGAGAGGTATAACTTAAGGTTACATCTGCAGCCACAACCGGCAGGCCATTAAGCGAGTCGTTTGCATAAATGTTCAGGAGCGATGCAGCCCCATTATACCCATTTACATAGCCTGTATCTGGCGTAACAACCACCGTAATAGGAGGTGGTGCACTTAAATTTTTTGCCTGGGTGCTTTGCACCAATGCCGGATAAACTAACGCAAGAAGCAGCAACAAAAAAGTGGCATAGCCAGTTAACTTCTTTTGTTTGAAAATTCGATATTCCA
>JBILVK010000012.1:0-46999 GCA_044370475.1 Bacteroidia bacterium | reverse complement strand
AGTAGATGAGTTGAAAAACGAATTGATTGGAAAATCTAAAGGCACAGAATTAACCGTAAATGTATTTGCTCTTTTCAATAGCGATGAGAGTGAAATGGGTCATGCTTTAGGAATTCAAAAACAAACGGTAGCAGATTTAAACCCAACTTTTAAATTAGTCATCAACGAAATTAAAAGAACTGGTGAGTCTGAAATCAATCAAGAATTCTTCGATAAAATCTATGGTGCAGGTGTAGTAAGCAGCATGGAAGAATTGCAAGTTAAAATTAAAGAAGAATTAGGTGGATACTTTAATCAGCAAGCACAACATTTATTAGAGCATGAATTGTTTGATAGCTTAGTTGCAAAACACAATATTGAGTTACCAGACGATTTCTTGAAGCGTTGGTTAATGGAGCGTCATGCCGATAAATTCACACCAGAAAATTTAGAAGAAGCATACAAGCCAGAAGCAAATTATTTGAAGAACCATATTCTTGAAGAGAAAATTATGGTGACTAATAATATTAAGGTTGATGACGAAGATATCAAAGCTGCTGCAATTGCCTATACTAAACAAATGTTTGGTGCTTATGGCAACCAAGGCTTAAGTGATGATATTTTAATGAGCATAGTTGAGCCTCAATTACAAAAAGAAGATTTCAGAAGCCGCATGATTAACATGGCGGTTCGCGAAAAAGTAAATACTTGGTTATTGGATACCATTACCATCGAAACCAAAGAAGTTTCTATGGATGAATTTAACAAGATAATGGAAACACATAACCACAAACACCATACACAGAATCATGCGCACGAGCATGAAGAAGAAATGGCATAGTTAAAAAGATAAGCATAAAAAAAGAGGCTGTTCAATATTGAGCAGCCTCTTTTTTTATGTATCAACTAAATTTAGTTATATGGATAAGCACTAAGACAAAATCCAACCAAACTTGTGCTCTACTTTTGGCGTTACAGCGCGCTCTGCAATTCTGGTTAAGCGGTCTGGTAATGCCATTAAATAATCCCTTGCTTTTTCACCGTTTTCTTGCAACCCACGAATATTATCGATTTGCCATTCGTTGATGCAATCTTTTAAAATATCTATATAGTCTATGGCGGTATAAACTCCTAGGCGAGTTGCTGCATCGCTAAAATTTGAGAAGGTATTTGTTTTTCCACCAAGCTCTCTCATACATTGCGCTGGCATAACAATTTTTCTACGCATCATATCCTCAAAGCCCAACATCATTTCATTAGGATCGAGTTCAAAAATGCGCGTAACAAAGTTCATGTAGGCACGTGCATGGCGAGCTTCATCTGCGGCAACCAATCCGCAAATTTTAGACAATAAAGCATTGCCATCTTTTTTGGCCAAGGTAGCAACACGTCTGTGACTTACATTGGTTGCCAATTCTTGAAAACTGGTATAAACAAAATTACGGTATGGGTCGTTGCTGGCTCCATTGTTAAAACCTTCAGAAATGAGGTATTGGGTGCTCGCCTCAAACTCCTTCATGTTAATTCTTCCACACAAATATAAATATCGGTTCAGAACGTCTCCATGCCTGTTTTCTTCTGCAGCCCAACTTCTCAACCATTTCATCCATCCATTATTTTCTTGTTGGTTTACGCCAACTAAGTTAGACAACCAACTTTCGTAAGTAGGCAATGCCTCTTCTGTAATAGTATCTGCCACCAAAACAACCATCAGGTCGTATGAGTGGTTTGAAGCATCTTCTTGAATAGCTTTTAAATCGGCCACAAAAGTAGTATCCGAAGTAAGTGGTAACAACTCAGAAGCCTGCCAATTGGTTTCAATAGGCTTCAGGTATTCTTGGGCAATAGATTCAACGTCATTGCCAATATAATTCATCACTTCTATCTTACTGGGACTAATGGTATTATTCGTCATATGATGCAAATTTAAATTAAATATTCTAAACATTGCTTATTTTTACCATATTGACATTTATAAAATACCAAATTGTCTTATTTTAACGTACATACACACCGCAAACCACAAAATAAAAATGAGTTTTGTATTAGAAATGCATACTTAAATTCTGCCTTAAAACTGCCCTTGAATTACTACGTGTGTGCCGGACTTCATCCTTGGTTTGTGCATCGTTATAGCAAAGAAGAGCTTCTCCATAAGCTTCAAATCATACTGTCTGAACCTAGTGTTTTAGCAGTGGGAGAAATTGGACTAGATAAATTAAGACCCCATTTTGAGTTGCAAAAGAAATACTTTGAATGGCAATTAGCATTGGCCAATGAACATCAAAAACCAGCCATTATTCATCTTGTAAAAGCCTCGCAAGAGCTAAGAACTTATCTAAATAAAAACAATAATGATTTAGTGCTCCATGGATTTACTGGTGGATTAGAATTATGGAAACAGCTCAATCCACAAGGGAAAACACATGTTTCAATAGGGCAACAGGTATTTAAGGCAAGCAAAAATCTCATCGGTCTGATCCAACAAATACCTATAGAATTTCTATTTACAGAAACAGATCAATCTACTGTTTCTATAGTAACCATCTACCAAGAAATTGCAAAAATTAGAGGCGTTTCTATGGAAGAATTAGAGACGCAATTAGGATTAAACTTTAAGCGCGTTTTTTTAAAAGATTAATTCCAATGATAATCTTCTGGAGAGTCGGCCAGGTAAGCAAAATCTGGACCTAATTTTTTAACACACATAGGCCATATCTCTTCAATATCATCTGTAAACACCAAGTTTTCTTCAATCTCACAAGCCCACCAAGCCTTCTGGTCAATTTCTGCTTGCAATTGTCCTTCTGCCCAACCACTGTAACCCATAAAGAATTTAAAATCTTGGATACTTGCCTCACCACTGGTTAACAGCTCATTTATTTTGTTAATGTCGCCACCCCAAAACACCCCCTTTCCAACCTCAACAGAGTCTTCTATCAATGCTCCTTTGCGGTGAATAAAATGAAGGGTATTTTGCTCAACCGGACCACCATAAAACACAGGAAAATTCTGAGTAAGTAAACCGGGTATAATCTCATCTGTATCCATACTTACTAACCTATTTATGATAAAGCCAACACTTCCCATATCCTCGTGTTCGCAAAGAAGAATAACCGACTTTCTAAAGTTTGGATCAGACAGAAACGGCTCGCTCATGAGCAATTGACCGCCATTAGGAATGAAATTATATTGTCTTTTGGAGATTTCCATATACCAGCAAATTAACAAAAAGTAGCATACCTTTTTATACAAATTATTCACGCAATTGAAGTTCAATTAATTGACCAAAATCAGGCAATGGAAACAATTAAAAAACTACATTTGTATTTATAAATAATACCTCCATGTTAGACAATAAAGCACTTGCAGCCATTAGACAAGAGTACACCTTAAAACAGTTCGATGAGTCTCATTTAAATTTAGACCCTATGGTTCAATTTCAGGTCTGGTTTAAAGAAGCCCTAGCGGCAGAGGTTATGGAACCTAATGCCATGTCGCTAGCAACCGTAAAACATGATGGAAAGCCCAGTTCAAGAATTGTGCTATTAAAGGGAATTGACCCATCTGGATTTGTATTTTACACCAATTACGACAGCAATAAAGGCAAGCAGTTAATTGAAAATCCTGAGGCAGCCTTGTTATTTTTTTGGCCAGAATTGCAGAGACAAGTAAGAATTGAAGGGAAAATTGCCAAAAATTCTGAAAGCGATTCTGATGAGTATTTCTTTTCTAGGCCTAAAGAAAGTCAGATAGGTGCTCATGCTTCTCCTCAAAGCAAACCAATTCCCTCTAGGGCTATTTTAGAAGAAAATTACAGAAAGTTTGAAGGCTTGTTTTCTACCGAACCTATTATTAGGCCCTTGCATTGGGGAGGCTATATTTTAGTTCCAGATAACCTAGAATTTTGGCAAGGAAGAGCCAACAGAATGCATGACAGGTTTCTCTTTACAAGAACAGAAACATTAAGCTGGACCTATACCAGATTGGCTCCATAACAAAGGCAAATTTAGCTTTAAGTTCTTTTTCAACTTGTGTTATTAATAATTTTTTAATAGATTGCAATATTACTTCGCAAGATGATTACAACCATATTAGCTATAGTTACCTCCTTTTTGATTGCAATTTTTGCGATCCCATCAATCATTACTGTAGCTAAGCTAAAGGGATTATACGACAAGCCTGAGGAGAGAAAAATTCACACCAACAAAATCCCACGCTTAGGAGGATTGGCCATATTTGCCTCCTTTTCATTGGCGGTTTTGCTGTTTGGTGATTTTTCTACCATAGAAGGCTCTAAGTACATTGCAGCATCGCTTATTCTTCTTTTTTTTAGTGGCTTAAAGGATGATATCATTATCCTTTCACCGATGAAAAAATTGTATGTTCAATTATTAGCTGCTGGCTTAGTAACGAGTTTCACTGAAGTGAGAATTACAGATTTTCATGGCGTTTTTGGCTTGAGTGAAATTCCATTTATTGCAAGCATTGGCTTAACCATGTTTATGATTATTGTAATTACCAATTCTATTAATTTAATAGATGGAGTAGATGGGCTGGCAGGTAGCCTTGCACTCATCATAAGCTTAACCTACGGTTACCTTTTTTACCAACAGGGCGAATTAGAATGGATGCTCATCTCCCTTTCTTTATCTGGTGCCCTGCTTGGCTTCTTATTCTTTAATTTTAGTCCAGCCAAAATATTTATGGGCGATGCAGGTTCGCTTACTGTTGGATTTCTCATTTCCATCTTCACCATTCATTTTATCGAATCCAATTCGCCTAATATGGGCTTATATAGCAGGCTTAAATCGGCACCAGGGGTAGCCTTAGCTTTGTTAATCGTTCCATTGTATGACACGCTAAGGGTTTTTATTTTAAGGGCCTTAAAACGCACCTCACCCTTTAAAGCAGACAAAAACCACCTGCACCATTGGCTCATCAAAAACGGTCAGAGTCACGCGCAAGTTACCTTAATCTTGGCCACCGTTAACCTATTGTTTATCTTAATTGCCATGGCACTTAAAGATAATGCCGCATATATTGTGATGTTAATTATAGGCGTTTTAGCCTCTGTTGTTGGGCAATTGCCTATCTATTTTTACCGTCACCGCATATCAGATATTGAGGCAGATGCTGATGTTCAAGAAGAAATTCAGCAGAGTTTGTTCAATAATATCGGAGAAGAAAAATAGTCCTTATTTTTTAATTCGCTGCTTTAAAAAGTTCAGCATTTCCATAAAAGCTTTCCCTCTGTGACTTATCTTATTTTTTTCTTCCAAGCTCATTTGGGCCAAGCTTCGGTCTGAACCAATTGGATAAAAGATGGGATCGTAACCAAAACCTTCTTTGCCCTGCGGTTCAAAACCAATTGTTCCCTCCAGTTTCCCTTCAAACAAATGGTGCTCATTCTCCCAAATAAGGTGAATGATGGTTACAAATTTTGCCTTTCTGTTGCTATGCGAACTGAGATTATTCAGCAGCAATTGATTGTTTAGCTGGGCATCTTTAAGAGGCCCCGCATACCTGGCACTATACACACCTGGAGCACCATTAAGTGCTTCCACTAATAATCCAGTATCATCTGCAAAACAATTGAGGGAGCTTACCTGATGAATGGCATTAGCCTTTATAAGGGCATTCTCCTCAAGGGTGCTGCCAGATTCAACAATCTCTTCTACAAACCCAATATCATTTAAGGAAACAATGGAAATTATTCCGTTCAATAAAGCTGCAATCTCTAAAGTTTTATTGGCATTATGCGAAGCAAAAATCAGTTTTGAATTCATTTAGTTAAAGAACATTCTTTGCAAGGAAGTCCACAATTTGGCCTTTCCAGCAGGGTCAGTAATATAAGACGACAAAGAATTGGCTTGTAAAACTTCGGCCCCATTTAAGTATGCCTGTTTGTGTAATTCTGTTTGATAAGATTGCTTTTTAACCCAATCTTGACAGCCCCAAATTATTACCTGCATAGGCTGGTAAAACTCCCAAATGAGCTCAATAGATGCATTTGGAAAGCGGTCGATATTCACCACCCAAGCATCATCCATTTGCTTTCTTAAGCCTTTATCAACAATTGTTTGAAGCAATTTTAAATCCTCAGAATCAAGAAATTCGGCCGAACTGCTGGAAACCAGCATCAAAAGTTTTTGTTTCCCTTGGCCTAAAGGCTGGTATTCTATGGAAAAATCTCTTTCTTTGACTACGAAAATCTCGTCGAATAGTGGAAGGATAAAACCATCTGATATTTGCAAATCATTAATCATACCATGGCAATTTCAATAAAAATTAGCAAAACTCCACAATCAAGAATCCATCTATGTGATTTTGAAAACATTGAATTTGGAAAAATATTCTCTGATCATATGTTTAGGGTAGATTATTTTGATGGAAAATGGCAGAATGCGGAAATCCTACCTTATGGTCCAATCTCTATTGCTCCTTCCTTATCTGCCATACATTATGGTCAGGCAATATTTGAAGGAATGAAGGCATTTAAAGACCATGAGGGCAATCCAATGTTGTTTAGACCAGCAGATAATGCTAAACGCATGAATGTATCTGCCAAACGTATGGGCATGCCAGAAATACCTGAGGAATTGTTTCTAGAGGGTTTAACGCGCTTGGTTCAGACCGATAAAGACTGGATACCTACAAAGGACGGAAGTGCTTTGTATTTAAGGCCATTTATGTTTGCTACCGACGATTTTGTGGGAGTAAGACCTAGCGAAAACTATTCTTTTATTATATTTTGTTGTCCGGTAAACAGCTACTATCCTAAGCCAATACGTGTAAAGGTTGAGCAAAAATATGTGAGAGCTTCTGATGGGATGGCTGGATTTGCTAAGGCTGCAGGAAATTATGGAATAAGCATGTTGCCTGCTATTGAGGCAAAAAAATTGGGCTATGATCAGATTATTTGGACCGATGGAAAAACGCATAACCATGTGGAAGAATCTGGTACTACCAATTTATTTTTTGTGGTAGATGATAAAATCATTTTAACACCGGCCTTGGATGGGAATATTTTGGAGGGAATTACCAGGGATTCTTGTCTTAAAATTTTGGCAAAAGAAGGATACAAAATTGAAGAGAGAAAGATTGGTATAGATGAGGTAATTGGCTATGCCAAGGAAGGAAGATTAAGTGATTGTTTTGGAACTGGTACAGCAGCTATTATTGCTAAAATTGCGGCTATTGGTTTTGATGGGGTAGATTACGAATTACCTGCAGCAGAAACTCGTAAAGTTTCCAATGAAATTTACGCAAAAATATACGGAATACAGACTGGAAAAGTAGCAGATGAATTTGGCTGGACAGTTAGGGTTTAAGCTCTTTTAGCTCTTTCCCAATTGGCACTTTGTTTGCCCCTTAAAAACCTTACTAAACCTAGGTACATACATAGGTTCATGATAAAGAAATAATAAGGCACAAAGAGGATCTTTACCTTGATATGCTTATTGTTTAGATACCAACCTAAAAGGGCCATGCTATAAAATACAATCTGAGCTATGAGTAGGTAGGCATAAATGCCTGCAGGTTCAATGGCAAGAAAAATATTTGATAAAAATAATAGCAAGAGAGATAGGGGCGCAAGTGTCCACCTGAGCACCCTATGTGAGATAAAAAGGAAGCTCACTTTAAAGTTCCCAAACACATTAAATGCTTGAGGCAAGCGCCCCATACTTTGGAAAGCCCCAGCGGCTATGCGTACTTTTCTTTTAAGCTCTTCACCTACATTGGCACTTGCTGTTTCTGCAGCCCAGGCATTTTTCTCATAAATTACACGGTAACCATCTGTGGCAATTTGCATGCTTTGCATCAAATCATCTAGCAAACTATCCTTAGGCAATTCCTTGTATAACGAGGTTCTATAGCTCATTAACTCACCTGCTGCACCTACAATGGTATAAAAATCGGAATCAAGCTGTTTTAAAAAACTTTCGTACTTCCAATAAATACCCTCTCCGGCGCCACTTGCATTTTCTTTGTCCTTGGTAATAATTCGTTTTTCACCAGTTACAGCACCCACACTTGGATTAGAATAATGTTTTACCATTTCTCTAATGGCCTCTGGGTTGAGTTCGGTATTGGCATCACAAAAAACAACAATGGGTGATTTAACAAAAGCCATTGCCCTGTTCATTGCGGCAGCTTTTCCATTTCTTGCATCCTCGTGTAAGCCTAAAACTTGCGGGTATTTCTTTACCCTTTCTGCGGTATCGTCATTTGAACCATCGCTAATAAAAATGAGCTGCAATTTATCCTTTGGATATTCAAGTGCTAGGCTGTTTCTTATTTTATCTTCAATATAATCGGCTTCATTAAAACAAGGAACCACTAAAGTAACATTTGGTTCAAACCGAAGATCATAAACGGGCTCCTTTGAAATCGCTTTTTTAATTTTAACTAGTATATACAATAAGATTCCATATCCAATATAGCTATAGAATACGATGAATATACCTACCCAAAAAAGAATTTCAATAGAATTCATTTATTTGCCAATTTTTGTCCAAGAAGTATAAAGACCACAGGTTAAATGTCTAGGTAAATAATCTACCAAAGCACAATCAAGTCTTTGCAAGAATTTTAATCTACGGGTGAATAAGGAGAAAGGAAATATCCTTTCTAAGAAATCTGCATTTTGGTAGTCTAAAGCCTTAAAGCCAACACCGGTAAGTAATCTATTAAATCCACCTACACTAAAATATTGCACATGGGTTAAATCTTCATTAGAAGATTGAAGGGTTTTTGCATTATAACCCAACAATTTTTTAAAAGCTACAATGCCTTTATCTAGTCCTTTTCTATGCAAATATTGCATAGGTCTGGTAATTAAAATTTCGCGCGGACCATATCCATTTGGCACAGTTGCAACAAATACTCCGCCTGGTTTTAATATTCTATAAATGCTTTCAGATAATTCATAAGGCTTAGTTAAATGTTCTAAAACCTCACTACAAACTACTGCATCAAATCCGTCGTTCATAGAAAACGAGTTAGCATCTAATACCTCAAATTTCACATTAGAAAAGGTATTTCTACTGCTAGCTGTATTGATACTTGTTTGATCAATATCAACACCTGTAACCTGGTATCCTAAAGACCCAAGTGCCAAACTAATATTACCATTACCACAACCAATATCTAAAACTTTGGCCTCAGGGTTATTAAGGCCAGCAATTGATTTAACAATAAAATTGAGTCTTTTTAAATCCTCAATATCCGAGTAAGTAGTGTGCTTAATATAATCCATGGTTTTCATAATTAAGTGATAAATATACTACAAATTAACAAAACTTTTATATACTTCTAGTGTAGAATTTGCATTTAATTCCCAAGAAAACATTTGTCCTCTGGTTAAGCCTTTCACTTTCATTTGTTGCTGCAATTCTGCGTTATTCCAAACCAATAAAATGGCATCAGCAATGGATTGGGCATCAAATGGGTCGCAAATATGGGCCGCATCACCCACAATTTCTGGCATAGAACTGGTGTTCGAAGTAATAACAGGAACCTCACAACGCATTGCCTCAACCAAAGGAATACCAAAACTTTCGCGCAAAGAAGGATATAAAAACAAAGTGGCCATACTATAAATAGCAGGAAGCTCTTTGTTGGGAACGTACCCTGTAAATACTATTTCATTTACAATATCAGGATCGCCAATTTCATTGGCCAAATTTTGCAAATATTGCCTATTAATATCCAACATAAGCAATTTGCATGGCAAGGCATTTTTGGCCTTCAGTAAACTTATTGCCTTTAAAACCCCTATTACATTTTTTTTGGGATCTGTGTTTCCTAAAAAGAAAATGTATTGATCGGGTAAATGATATTTGATTTTTGAATCGCTTAAAATCTTAGCATCAGTAATTTTAGTAAAGTGGCTAGCAGCAGCATTATATACGGTCTGAACCAAGGACTTATTGAAGCCAAAATGTGAACAGATTCTTTGGTTTTCAAAATCAGAAACTGTTAATATTTTTTTTGCTTTTTTTGCTATAATGGGCACATTCCACTTCCTATATATATTACCAAATTTTTGGTAAGCTGTACCTTGGGTTAAGCTAATTTTTTCTAAGTAAATGATATCGTGTAAGGTTAACACCAAAGGAACAGAAAGAAACAAAGGAGCGGTATTGCTAGTGCAATGCAATAGGTCTAATTTGTATTTTTTAACGGCCCTAGGTAAGTGCCATTGCTCCCAAATAGGGTATGGCGATTTGGGTAATTCTACAATTTTAACTTGGGCACTTTCACTTAGACAAGCGCTATCTTCATCTGGTTGAACAAAAACAACAAATTCGTGTGGCGTATGAATGTTTTGCAAGGCACGAATAAGCTCTAAGGCTACCATATCCATGCCATGTTTTTTCTTTCTAAAGATACGCTGGGCTTCAATTCCAATTCTCATGATTCATTTTCTTTAGCAGTTTTTTTAGGCTCCAAAGTGCTCGAATGTTCTGTATGAATAAAGGTTTTTGTTGCTCCCTTACTCTTGGCCATTGCAGTCATCATTAAATAAAATGCAAGTGGCAACCTAAGCGCAGCCTCTAGCGTTCTAAGATTAAAATAGGAAGAAGGAATGGCTATTAAATAAGATAAACTGCATATAAAAAACACCCCAACAAACCAATTCCCAAGTTGTGAAAAAGGCAAAAAGAAAATAAACACAGAAAAGAAACTTAAGCCTAAAAGTAAAATACGTGGCAAAATAATTCTTTGAAGTGCCTTATCAAAAAAATCAAAGTTCCCCTTAAGAAGCAAATTGGAAACCCCATCTAATAATATGGTTTGAAAATCGAAAAATTGGGATGCAACCCACCTTCTGCGTTGTGACGAAAAAACCTTTGCATTTTGAACTTTTTCATCGAACACGATGGCGTCATTTTCAAAAATCACTTTATATCCATTTTTCACCAAAGCAAATTCTAATTCTTTATCCTCTACAGCAGATTCTATTCCACCCATTAACCTTTTAAACTCCATAAACTTCATAGCTTGCCCAGAACCAGACAAGGCAGAAGTAACGCCAATAGCCACATGCCCCTTTCTAAAAATATGATTATTAATTTCTTCGCTTAATCCATCAAGAACAGCAAAAGGAGTGTCAAGGTTTTTTGCCGTTCTATGACCTTGAACAATTACCTCATCATTTTGTAAACGAGCATTAATTTTCTTTAAAAAATCATTCTCCATTACATTGTCTACGTCCAATACCAAACAATAGTCGTAAATATCCTCTGGAAGCAATCCCAGAGCTGTATTAAGCGACTTCGCTTTAGTACTTTGCTCAAACTTTACCTGAATCAATTTAATGGGCATTACCAATAGCTCACCAATGGTTAATTGCTTGAGAGAATCTGCAATTACAATTACATCAAATTTATCTGTTGGGTAATTTTGATTTAAGCAATGGCCTACGGTGTTTAGGATAACCTCATCATGTTTATAGGCGGGAATAAGTATGGCAAATTTATTGTGCTTCTTTATCTCAATTTTCTTGAAATTAGTAACTGGATAAAATATCCCAGCAAAACTAAAAATAAACACATAGACTACATTAAAAGCTATATAGAATAATAGAATAAATTCAAGAATAAGGGTAAAGTTTTCTAACATTTCTAAGTGGTTTTCTTTTGCTCTCCATCCTCCTTTTTAGCACTATTCGTATGAGGGGTATGGATAAATTTTTTATCTGCGCCTTTTAATTTAAAAAAGTTGAGGAACATTAACACAAAACCGTATGGCAAACTCATCAGGGCTTTAAGCGTATTTGCGGTAAAATATTGTACGGGTATTGAGAGAATTAAGGCCACCATTTGAACCATAAATAACCCAATAAAACACATACCCCAATCTCGAGAAAAAAGCCAAATCAAACAAAGAATAAGCGACACTCCCAAGGATATAAGTCGAGGCAATAACATCAATTGAATAGACTTATCTAAATAATCCAAATTGAAAGTTTTTATAGAATTAAAAATACCACTAAAGGCATATTTTCTCATAAAAGTCAATTGAGCCGACATCCAACGTTTGCGTTGATTTTGAAACACTTCGGGCAATTGAACTTTTTCGTCATAAACCAAAATTTCATGCGCATAATCTATGGTTACTTTTTGAGAAATAATCAGCACTTCCATTTGTTTATCAAATCCACCAATGGCAGTGATTTTACTCATAATTTCCTCAAAAAAGTCATATTTAACTGCCTTACCTGAACCAATCAAGGCAGCAGACAAACCCAATACTTTGTGGCCTTTTCTGAATATATGGTTATTAATTTCTTCACTTACACCATCCAGGACAGAAAATTTAGTTTCACTGTTCTTGGCCAATCTGTGAGCTTGAATAACTTTCTGACCTTTTTGCAAGGCAGAATTCATCTTTTCCAAAAAGTTTGGTTCAACCAAATTATCGATATCTAAAATTACTGCATAATCATAGGTCTCACCTCTTACAGCATCTAGGGCTGCATTTATAGACTTTCCTTTCGTGCTGTTTTCAAAATGCACCTCTACCAATTTTAGGGGCATCGATTTAAAGGTTTGTATGGTTTCACTTTTTAATGAATCACCAATCACAATTACCTCAAATTTGTCTTTAGGATATTCTTGTTGGAGCGTATGTTTTGCCGTGTGAAGGATTACTTCATCACCTTTATAGGCAGGAATAAAAATAGCAAATTTAAATTTCTTTTCAATAATTGGATAATGCTCTTTAGGATAAAATAATCCTGCAATTGCATAAATTAACATGTATCCAACATTAAATGCCAATACAACCCAAATGAAACCAAAAATGTACTCGAGTACCATGATTTTTTTATTTAATGATTAAGCCAATATTATAATAAATATTGTGATTGGTTAAATTCCAAACAGCACCCCTCACAAAAGCCCCTAGCAATTTATATTCTTTTTTGAATATATACTTGATAATTCCTTTTGGAAAGGCAATTAAATAAAAAAATAATACGGCCATATACCGTTGCAAACCACTTGTATTCCTTTTGGTAAAAATTACTCGATTTCGCGTAAGATAAAAGGTTTTAAGGGGACTTTCCTTGCCCACCGACATAGATTCTTTATGATAAACTTTTGATGCCCCACAATACCAAATCTCGAATCCTGCCCTCTTCACTCTCTCGCAAAAATCAGTCTCCTCATAATATAAAAAGTATAAATCGGCCATTAGTCCAACTTTTTCAACCACTTCTCTACTAAACATCATGGCAGCACCATGGGCTAGTTCTGTTTTATAAGAGGCATCAAACTTAGGGGCATCTATTTCTTTGTGACCAATTGCAAATCCGCGCCCCGTATACATGTTTATACCAAGACTGCCTGCAAATTGAAGCCTATTTGGTTCAGAATAATAGACCAGTTTTGAGGAAACGATTCCAATACTGGAGTTAGACTCCATCAATTCAACTAGAGGTTCTAGGAAATTGGATTCTAATTCGGTGTCGTTATTTAAGAGAAAAAAATACTTCCCTTGAGCAGCCTGAATAGCAAGATTATTTCCGCCGGCAAATCCTAGGTTTTCTTTGCTTTCAATAAAAATTACCTCAGGGAAATCTTGCTTTAAATCTTCAATGCTTTCACTTGAGGCATTATCAACCACAAAAATTTCTATTTGCCTATAGGTAATATTGCGCAAAGAGTTTAGAAAAGCACGCGTGTGTATTGAACCATTATAATTAACGGTTATAATACTAACTAAGGGGTTTATTGTTTTCACTCGCTTATTTCGGTTGGTTTTTCATCATAAATTTCTGCCACGGTAAGCATGGTCATAGAAATATACATGAGCGCTCCAAGGGGCGCCTGACCAAACACAGGGTTACCAAAACTTGCCGTCACAATTCCTAAAAATCCTCCATACAAAGCAATCAATTTTTGTCTTGTATCTGGGTTCTTAACCTTTCTTAACTGAACCACACCCATTACAATAACAAGTGCTAAACTTAAGGCATAAACCGATAAACCTATTACACCATTCTCCACCCAAATTTTAACAAACCAGCTATCTGTTGGCAGATTTACCAAGTAACTATTAGGATAATAACGAGCTGCCCAAGAGTCGGTAGTACCAATACCCGAGCCAAATGGTCTTTCCTTTAGGTAATCTCTTAACTTTTCTTGGTTCGATAAACGAACTAATAGAGAGGCTTCTTTTGGATCCAATGCAGTACGAACACGGTAAACTTGATAATTTGAATTTCCTATAAAAGTAAATTTAAGGAAAGAGAAAATTATCAAAATCATAAAAATACCAGGTATCAAAATCCTAAAGTTCCTAATTAAAAGCAAATAGGTAATCACACCAAAGAAAATTACGAATACAGGTCCCCTACTACCCGATGTACCCATTCCAATAATACAAACAAAAAAGGCTAGGCCATAGAGTAATTTATGGGATGTTTTGTAAGGTCCAAACGAGAGAATCAAACTGATATAGGCCACATAGGCCATTACCACCCCAAACTGACCAGCATCTGAGAAGAAAGAAAACGCCCTTAATTGTCCGGCCAAAACGTGAGTAATTTTACCACCTGCTTCAAGCCAACCTTGCTCAAATGGATCTAAACCAATATTTACCTGTTTCCAGCCCCACACAGCGCCAAAGACCCCCCAAACAATCAAAATTCTAATAAACCTATCAAGGTGTTCTTTTTTATCAAAAAGCAGCAAAGTTAAAGGTACCGTTTGGATCGCGTAAAAAGACACCCCACGTGCCGCATAAACCCAAGCTATTATATTATCAGCCTCTGGGTTAAAAGCCTCACCAATGGTATAAATAAACCAAAGTGCAGTAGTAATTAATAATCCATTATTCAGCTTCTTTACATTGTCTTTATGAATTCTAAAAATCATAGAAAGTGTTGTAAGAAAGAGCACCGCATCTACTGTTAGTCCGAGAGGAATACCCACAACATATCGGTTCACACCGATAAAGAAAAATGAATAGTGAATATAGAACAACAACCCATAGTATGGATTGGAAATAATAAGTGCAATTAGTCCAACAAGCACGGGTAAGAATGCAACCAAACTACCAATACCAATATCCCCTGCAGCCAGTACACCGGCCATAGTTACCCCTGTCATGCCAAGTAAACCTGCAATTACAAAGGTATTTCCCTGAGGGTTTAAAGCTTTAGCGCTAGGTCTCAAATTATTGTCGATTTATAATTGAAAGTGACTTAATTTTAAATTCTATCCAACCATATTTTATCACATTAGAGAACTTAATCCCCATGTGTTTATTGAGTTGAGCGTAGCCAAAAGCCATTCCAGCAATAAAGGTGGCTGTTGAAACAAATGCTACCGATTCTAAATTTCCAAAAAGCATAATACCTAGAAAATCTCCTGCAATATTTACTGCAAGTTGAATCATTACCTTGTAGAAATTCAAGTTGGGTTTATTGATGGTATCTAACATCACCCCAGCAAATTTATCGAGCGGTAAAATGGCCATATAACTGGCGAAGAAGCGCAATAAAATGGCAGATTCAGCATATCCTTTGCCACCTATTATGAGCACAATCCAATCGGCAAATATGAAGCTACCAATAGCAATAGGAAGCAAGAGGAAGAACACCAACCCTGCTTTTTTCTCAAATTCATATCTTAAGGCATCGTATGCTTTCTCTGCATTTAATTTAGCGAATTGTGGCAAGGCGGTAACGGCAAAACTTCTTAAAGGCATTTCCACAATTTCAAGAATTCTGCTGGGTACATTAAACAAAGCCACACCCGCGCTACCTAAAAAAGTACTACCAATGATAAACGTATCTGAGCTTCTTAATAAGTTTGAACCGATGAGCGTTCCCATGCTAAACTTACCAAAATGAAATATTTCTACCATTTGCTTTTTGGTATATTTAAACAAATATTGAATACCACTCCAACCCATTACAAGTGCAAGAATACTAACCACTAAATGAGATAATCCATAGCTAATCAATACTGCATAAATGCTTCCTTCTTGGGCAACATAGAAATAAATTAATCCGATAAAAACGAGTTGATTAATGATTCTAATGGCACTCATTGAAACAATTTTCAACTTAGCATTTAAGTACCAAGTGGCATAATTATTTGGAGCAGAAACCACAGCAATAATCATAAGCCATTTAAAAAAGAATAGGTATTCTACAAATAAGCCAAAGTGCTTAAATATGTAATAGAGAAGAGCAATAACGATTAAGTATAAAAAAGTAAGAAAAAGCGTCATAAATAAAGTAGAACCAACCACTTCTTGCTCTTCTTCTTGGGAATTACATTGGGCTAAATTACGAACGAGGGCGTTCATCACCATACCAATTCTCAATGTTTCAAAAATCCCATAAATAGCTAGAAAAATAAGGTATGGTCCAAATATTTCTTTATATAAAACCCTCGCTAATAAAGCAAAAGTGATTACGCCAAGTAAGGCTCCTACCCCATTACCAATGAGTGAGGAGAAGCTTTTACTTTTTACTATTTGTTTTATGCCTTGCATGCATTCTACCTCAAATTAGGCATTAATTTGCTTCCTCTAATTCAACTTCTTCTTGCTTCAATGCAGGCCTGCTACCAGAACGCTTTAACTTAGGCATGGCACCAACCATATTTTCTAAATCTTCTGGTTCTACTTGGTTCAACCAAAGCATTATTTTATTCTCTTCACCTGCTGCTTTGCGGAATAGCTTCATGATATTTTCATCTGCGGCCGTCCAACTTCTACGTGCATCTAGAACTAATAGAGAAAGCCTAGAGTTTCTTATCAATTGATTAGGCAAGGCATTTACACTGATGGCAGGTATCTCTACAATGATAAAGTTAAAGGCATTTCTGTTTACTCTTGAGAATTCAGGCAATAGGTTCTCTTCTGTTTTAGCAGAGAATAACCTTGAAGTAATATCGTAACGCAAAGTTCTGAACCTACGATCATCGGTCTCCGCATCTTCACAATTATCGTCGTTAGAGATATACAATACAGAATAATCCAAGCTGTACAATTTCTCTGCCAACTTCTGAGCTGCGTATGATTTCCCTTCTAATTCACGTGAGCTAATTATGGTTATTAAATAATTATTGGAAGATTGAGGATTATTTTCTAATTCAATCTTCAAATTGGAAACAGCGTAATCTAATAGGGTATTCTCCATCCTACCTATCTGCAAACTATTTGATACAGACAAACGATTAGGTAATGCACTAAATGTCTTCAAACCGGTTAATTCTTCTGCTCTGGCGGTATTTTTGATTGAGCTGTCTAACAATTCCTTAGCGATAAAATAAACCAATAAGAAGAAGAAAGATGCTAAGAAGGAAAGAACAACCAACAATAAGCGCTTTGAAGCCAAAGGCTTAGTAGGGAAAACTGGATTATCCATTACCTGCAAATTATTAGACATCTCAATATTTTGTTGTCTTAATTTAGCTAAATGGTAACCATGTAAAATTTCTAGGTATTGTTTTTCTGCTACCCCAATTTCACGCTCAAGTCTACTTACCTGCATGTTCAAAGGAGAGAATTCATTGTATTTACGATCAAATTCTTTTCTTCTATCAATATATACTTGTAAACGTGCTTCAGAAGCATCCATTGCCAATATCTCTCTCAACCAACTCTCCAAAACCACATTCATTGGTACCGATTCGATGGTGTTATTTAAGCTGTAATATTGAAGTACCCAAAGACGGATTTCTTGTTTGATAGCATCCACTCGAGTGGCCAGTTTGGCAATTTTTTCTTGGGAGTTAGTGTAAATTTTAGCTCTTTCATACTCTTCATGAACCACACCTAGTTCTTTTCTCAATCTATTTAACTCAGCGTTATTCCTTAACAAAATTTCACGAGACTCCAATTGGTCCTCCAAACGAGCTACTGCACGTTTGTGAGCTTCGTACGACATTAATTCTTTATAGTAATCGGTCTCATTTGTTTCGTTTTCTATAGCTACTGCCTTAGCTTGTTCATAGTAATTGATGATTTTATTGCGAATACCAAAATCTTTAAGTTTATTCTCAGAGTTATTTAATTCTGCAGCAGCATCTTTCAATCTAGCTTCAAACCATTTTAATACATTTACTGTTTCAGAACCTTTTAAATATTTATACTTTTCAATAAACACCTCTGTTAAAAACTTTAAGGTATTTAAACACACTCCTGGATCATCAGATTTATAGGTTAAGTCGATAAAATCTGAACTCGATTTACGTGAAGCAGTAAGGTTTTTATTAATGGTACTTAAACTATAATGTCCTTTAGGGTCGGATAATAATTTAACAACAATATTATCTGTGGAGGAGTTTTTATACTTCGTAATTTTATCTATGGTAGCAGAGAAATTACCAGGTACAACCATTAATGCGCGCTCATCAGTAATTGTATTTCGCAATTCAGTAAAACTCTTTTCACCTAAAATTAATGGATCAGGCATTTCGAGCAATAAGTGCTGAGCCAATAACTTAATAGCTACATCTTCTAAAGTTTGGCGAGCTGTAACAGTTGCCAATAAGTTATCAAATGCATTATTAATAGAGAAATAATCGGCACGAGGAGCATCTTCGCTAGAAGTGATACCATAGCCAGATGCAATACCTGTATATACTGTGGTGGCTGATTGATATTCACGAGGCAATTTGCCCGTTAAAAAATAAACCAAAACTGCCACCAAAATAGGGAACAGGATTAACCACTTTAGGTTTTTGGTAAGTACGCGTAAAAATTGAACAAAACTCATTTTAAAAGGGTTTAGTTTTTCTCTTGTTTAAGCATAATGGTGTGCAAAGGCACTCCCAAAACTGCTTCGAATTGAACTAATGAACTAAAATAGAACCTAAAAGACTCGTGGTAGGCTGCCTCAGCATCTGCCAATACATTCTTTTGTCTCGAATACTCGGATATATGGATGGTTCCCTCACGGTATTCTTTTTCTGCTACCTGACAAGCAACCACCTGCATTAAATAATCTTCATTTCTTCCTTTATATAACCTGTTGTAGCCAACCATATCTGCATAAAATTGACCCAACTTCCTTCTTAACTCCATCGCTTCAGCATCGCGCTTATATTTCTGTAAAATTGCCTTTTCCTTTTGCTCATTCACCCTACCACGGTGACCCATCACATCAAACAAAGACAATTGTAAATTGATACCTGCTTTATAACCTTCTTTTATTTGAATCAATCCAGATGGCTGAGGCAGTAAAGGGTCAGAATAGGCAAATAGAGGATAGCTACCAAAGGTATAATTGTAGAAAACACTCATGTTTTGCGCCCAGATCCAGCGCATGTAGCGTTCTGCCCATTGTGCAGATCTCATTGCAGCTGCCTCCTGCTTTAAGGTTGGATTTACAGATTTAGCAATCGCATATAATGAATCTAAGGTGGGCAACAATACTTCGATATCAATCTTTGCATCAAGCAGAATTGAATCTGTTTGTGCTGAGATTGGCTTGGAAAAGGCCAATATTCCAACCAAAATTAATATGAAATGCTGAAAGTTCTTCATGGTTTATCTAGCTATAACTTGTAACGATAATTTCTACCAACAAAGTAAGCACTACATAGTATTTAAAATGAAAACACTTATTAACCCGATGATTAAGGGTGTCCATTTTTCTGACAAATAGGAAAATTCAATTTTATTTATGTCATTTGAGGAACGATATAATCCACAAATGAAAAACCGCGATATCATAGTTGTAGGCCTTCAACCATACGATAGTTTAATTGGAAGTAATTGCATTAACATTGCCGAAGAGTTTGCCAAAAACAATAGAGTTCTGTATGTAAATTACGCGTTTGACAGGGCTTCGCTTAAGAGGGAAAAAGATTTACCCAATGTCAAAAAGAGGATTGAGATCATGTCTCAAAAAAAAGAAAATCTTATACAAATAAATGAAAGCTTTTGGAATCTTTATCCTGATACCATTTTAGAATCTATCAATTGGATTCCTTTTACTTCTTTTTTCAGAATTGCCAACTTTATCAACAACAAAAGATTTGCAAACGAAATCAAGAAAGCCATAAAAAGACTCGGTTTTAAGAACTATATCTTGTTTAACGATAGCGATATGTTTAGAAGTTTTTACCTCAAAGAAATGTTGCGTCCGGTTTGCTCTGTTTATTATACACGAGACAATATGATGAGCGTTCCCTATTGGCGTAAACATGGCAAAGTTCTTGAGGCTGAGCTCATGAATAAAAGCAATTTAGTTTGCGCAAATTCTACCTATTTAATGGACCTTGCCAAGGAAGAAAATGAACAAAGTTTTTATGTTGGACAAGGATGTGATGTAACCGCATTTGATTTGAGTGGCGTTAAAAATATTCCTAACGACATTTCTGTTATTGCGAAACCAATCATAGGGTATATTGGTGCACTTTATACACAACGACTTGATATCAATATTATCAAAACAATTGCCAATCATAACCCCAATTGGTCGGTAGTCTTAATTGGTCCAGAAGATGATAACTTTAAATCATCAGAATTACACCAAATGACCAATGTGCATTTTCTTGGATTAAAGGATGGCTCAGTATTGCCTAATTACCTAGCCGCTTTTGATGTAGCCATTAATCCACAAGTCTTAAATGAAGTTACCATTGGAAATTACCCACGAAAAATTGATGAATACCTGGCCATGGGTAAACCAACAGTAGCAACAGAAACAAAGGCTATGAGTATATTTAAAGATCATACCTACTTAGCAAAAACCAAAGACGAATACCCTGGTCTGATTGAGCAAGCGCTCAGAGAAAATTCGGAAGAAAAAGCAAAAGAAAGAATTAAATTTGCTCAATCTCATACTTGGGAAAACAGTGTTCAAGCTATTTACGATTCAATTAAAAAGGTTCACCCAAAATTATTTTAATTATGTCAATCATTCATACCATTAAATCAAATCCATCACTCAAAAAATTAGTGCATTGGATGTTAATTCCACGTGGCCAAGCCAGACCAAGATTGTGGGTAAAATGGTTTGTAAACCCATTCTTCCACAAGGTTTCGAGAGGCAGTACCATTAGGTGGAACACGCGCATGGATGTTTTGCCTTTTAACCTTTTTCAATTAGGAGAAGGCAGCACCATTGAAGATTTTTCAACCATCAATAATGGAGTAGGTGCTGTTGTAATTGGAACACATTCTAGGGTTGGAATTGGCAATGTGGTTATTGGTCCGGTTACCATTGGCAACAATGTAATTCTTGCCCAAAACATTGTCATGAGTGGTTTAAATCATGGGTATGAGGACATCAATTTACCCATCCACAAACAGCCTGTAAGTATGTCGCCCATCGTAATAGAAAACGATAGTTGGATTGGGGCAAATGTAGTTGTTACTGCAGGTGTCACAATTGGCAAACATTCTGTAATTGCCGCTGGAGCAGTTGTTACAAAATCAATTCCTCCATTTTCTATTGCAGTAGGTAACCCCGCAAGAGTAATTAAACAATATAATTTTGAATCTGGTAAGTGGGAAAGAACCAACTAGACCCATTAATCCCTTTGAATTGGCATTTTATGAAGTATTTTTTATTAATCCTATTTAGTTTGGTGGGTTTTCTATCGGAACAAAAAGCCCAAAATTTCGAAAAGAAAAATTGTTATGCAGGTGTTTATGTAAACGATGTTTCAAGTGTAGATTCTAAAGATGGATTAGCCACCATGAATTTTGATGTTTGGCTAAAATGGGAGGGCAATGCAGATGAATGTCCAAAAATCATCATCAATAATATTTATGAAGAAACAATAATTGAGGTAGAAACAACGCACGACAATGAAACAAATTGGAATCTCAAACGATTTAATGTAAGAGGAATTATCACCTGCCTATGGAATGTTCAATACTATCCATTTGATCACCACAAGCTAAATATCAATATTATGATTGATGATTTAAGCTACGAGAAATGGGAATTAAAGCCTGCGCTCTCTAACAGTGGCTTGAGTAATGTGAACACAGTTACCGATTGGGAAGTTTATCCAACTTTAATGGTAAATTACGATACCATTAAAAATAAACATATATCCCTCGATCAATCCAAAGAAATTCCAAAGAAAGAAATGGTAATCTTTTATGTGGAAATAAAAAGACCATTGTTGCCCCAATTTACCAAAATAATTGGACCGTTAATTTTAATTACCTTAATCGGATTGTTGGCCTTGTCCATACCTATTAATGAATTAGAAGTAAGAACTGCCTTCGCTTTTACAGCTTTGCTTTCTATTGTTGCTTATCAATTTACTACCTCAGATTCAACGCCAGACGTTTCCTATTTAACCATTATGGATTACGTGTTTATTTTTGGGTATATTTTTGTGGGAACTACCTTGTTTATTGTCTGGTGGTGTTCAACAGTTACTGAGGAAAAAGGTGCGAAAATTAGCAGGATTGCCTTCAAAATATTTTTACCAGCCTACATTCTTCTAAATACCTTCATCATTTCATCTAAATACGCCGAATCAATTTCAGGGATTCAACAAAAAGAGGCTCAATTTACAAGCACGAGAACCATCAATAGCATCGACACGCTTGTTATGCACAATTTTAGAGAAAGAGCATTGAGTAATTTGAACTATTTGTGGCTTCCAAATTTACAAGAAGCAAAAGGTGAAAATAGCATCAAAATTATTTTGACTGAATACCCAGATTACAAAAGCAATACCATTCACGTACTTAGTGATGGTAAAATGGAAGTGTTTTGGTCTATTTATAATAATTTACAATGGAGTGATGGCCACAAATTGAGCACAGAAGACATTGAATTTGGCTTTCAAATTGAACCTGATTCTATGATCCATTCTATTGAAAAGCTCAGAAAGGATCTTTTAAAAATTACTTATAAAGAACGGGTATTTCAACCACAACAAAGAAATCTGCCCATTTACCCCAAACATTTCTATAAAGATATGTTAAATAAATATGGAAAAGACTCCATTGTAAATCACCGAAAAAACTTTCCTGCTCCTGGATATGGTCCTTATTATGTTGTATCCAAAGACGAACATATGGTGCATTTCAAATACAATCCATTTTGTCCAAATAATACAAGTGAATTCAAAAACATACTAATAGAAATAGTCCCATTTGATACCAATACCCTACTTTCGGGAAGAGCTGATTTATATATAAAGAATGCCATTTTGCCAAACTTTTTCCTATCGCATTTAAATGACAACAACAGCCCATACCAAAATAAAATAAGTCCATCTAGAGACAATATCGTTTTGGTAAATAGTTTCGATATCACCAATGGAAATCATGCAGGCTTGGCAAATGCAATTAGCAAATACTTTAACAGAAAGGAATTTGTAGCTAATTTTTTCGGTTCAAGCCTTTTGTCTGAACCAATCTATTGGCCAGTTAGCAAGGATACCAAGTATTTTGATAGCACCTGTTTGCATTGCGATGAATTTGATCAAAGGAAAATTTTGGAGATGCTAAAATCAAATGGGTTCGAACTCAAAAACAATATACTGCATGACCAATCAGGAACACCTGTGGAACTAAACTTCTTTCGACTAGATAAAAATCGCATCCCCAAAAATTTAGAAAGAATGTATGCATATACCATTGATAAATTAAAGTCATTGGGCATTCAGGTAAAAGTTGTTACCCTCCTATATCCAGAAGAACGTTTTAAGGCTGTAGCCAATGCCCCTGGATTTAGCGTCTTTTTAGAATATGCCATGAATGAGGAAGTTTTAATGGATTGGTCGCTTTATCTTAAATACAAAGACGAACTCATGGAAACTTTATATAGGCGATTCGACAGGGAAGTTATCAAGGATTTGCGCGGATTATTGGGCAAAAGAATGATCAATTACCAAACCACACAAACCCATGTTTTTGTTCCTATTTGTGCATTGAACCCGAGAGATACCTATAAAAAATCTCTGGCAAAAAAATGGATACTGCCATACAGTACCATCGAAGATTTGCATAAATACACCAATTATTAATTTAGTTATACTTGCCCGCTCCAAAGTGGTTTGCTATCTTTGTATGCCATGCCAAATATTCGTTTTATTTTACTTATTCCTCTTTTCTTCTGGTATCAAGCAGAATCCCAAACTTTTACCATAGACAATGGAGATACCATTAACCTAACAATGGCCAATGATAAAAAACAAGGATTTTGGCGCTATTTCTGGCCAAATGGAGATTTAAAATACGAGGTTTATTATGAGAATGGCGAAAAAGAGGGATTGGAAATTAGCTATTTCGACAACCAAGATTGCCTAGAATATAGCAATACATACAGCAAGGGAATGCTTGATGGTCCGCGACTCATGTTTTACCCAAATTGTAGCACTCGCGTAGAAGAAGTTTTTAAGTTAGGGCAAAAATCAGGTTACGAGCGCAATTTCGACCAAAGCGGAATTTTAACCACGGAAGCCGTTTTTGAAAAAGGAGAATTGGTAGGTAGTTACGCCCATTTCGATAAAAAAGGCAGTGTTACTTTTGAAAGTCCAACCAAAGAAACCACCCTTAAATTCGACAAATTTTTAAATGGCGAATACAAAATAAAAGACTCTACCATTTTCAATGTTTTTAAGAGAAATAAGGAATGGAAAAAAGTGATGCTGGTGGTTGACATGACCGGCAGTATGTTTCCTTACATTGGACAATTATTGGTATGGTATAAAGGCACCTACGAAGAAGGTAAAATAAAATACTATGTTTTATTTAATGATGGCGACAACCTCACAGATGATAAAAAAATCATTGGAAGAACAGGCGGAGTGCACCCCTTTGAGGCTAAAGATTATCGCAAATTAAAAAAGGACATTGAAGATGTGCGAAAAAAAGGTGAAGGAGGAGATGATCCAGAAAACGACTTAGAAGCTGTTACCTCTGGGATGGTCTCTTATAGAGATTACTCAGATCTCGTGCTCATTGCAGATGACAGTCAGGTTAGAGATATGACACTTCTTAAAAGAATAAAAAAACCAGTGCATGTGGTATTGTGTGGCACAAAAAAAGGCATTAACGACCAGTACCTCAGAATAGCCATGCAAACCAAAGGAAGCATTCATACTTCCACCAATGACATAGACATGAAAAAGATAAAGGATGGCGACCAATTTGTGGTAGATAAGGATATTTTTAGATACAGCGGTGGGCAATTTATTTGGATAGACACAACAGATTAATGGAACAAATAAAAATTATTCTTGCCTCCAAATCACCGAGACGGCAATCATTGATTAGTGGATTAGAATACCCTTTTGAGCTTGCCATTTATGAGGTAGATGAATCTTTTAACCCATTGGATACACCAAGTGAAATAGCTAAAAAATTGGCTATTAAAAAAGCGGAACATTATCCTGGAAATTTGCAAGAAAATGAAATTTTGTTAACAGCAGACACCATAGTTTGGATTAATGGTAAAGTGTTAAACAAACCAGAAAATGAACAAGAATCTTTTGATATGTTAAGAAGCATTTGTGGCGCTACACACGAGGTATATACAGGTGTTTGCCTCAAGACGAATGTGCAAGAACATGCCTTTGTAGAAATGAGTACTGTAAAGTGCAAAAACCTATCTAATGAAGAGATTTGGCATTATATAAAAAACTATAAACCCTTTGATAAAGCTGGCAGTTATGGCATTCAAGATTGGTTTGGCTATACCGCTGTGGAAGAAATAAAAGGCTGCTTTTATAATATTATGGGACTGCCAGTGAGCAGGGTTTATGAAGAAATTAAAAATATTAAGAAAAAATAAAATTCCTTTAGCCTTAACTTACATCCTTAAATTTCGGTTCGAACCTATGCATATATTAAAAGATATTCCTTCAAAAGCGCTGTTCATTTTGGCTGCCATTTATCTAACAAGTTTCAACGCTTTTAGTCAAACAATCACCACCATCAATGGAGAAGCATTGTCCTATGCTAATCAAACCTCCATGATACAATTCTATGCCACACCCTTTCAAAATAACTTGGACCAAGTAGAGGTAAAGTTTAACGACAAAGGTGTATTTCAGGCGAATATTAGCCTGCTAGAAAATCAGGTGGTAAATCTATTCCTTGGTTCAGACATTATGAAAATTTATGTTAGCCCAGGAGACAGCTTGTTTGTGAAGGTAAAGATACAAAATGGCAAACGCACTCAAGAGTTTTTTGGGAAGGGAGCAACAGATGCATCGTGGCCAGAAAAGCAAAAAAATTACTTCATATCTAGTTTCGAAAGTCCTAGTTTTTCTAATATGCTCATGAATGAAATGGGAACACGCACTGCCGAACAATTTAAAGTATATTTAGACAGTGTGGTGAGCACCAAAACGAATTACCTTAATAAGAATAGCAGCAAACTATCTGCTCAATTTTTGAATTGGCAAAAGGCCGAAATTAAATATGAAATGGAGAGTTTTAAACTCAATTACCCAAATTGGTTTTATTCTATGAGGGGCATACCACAGGAGGATTTAAAAGTGGACCCAAGCTATTTTGATTATCTTAAAAATTTTAGCATTAACGACACCCTTTCCTTAGGCTCAAACCAATACCGTTTATGGCTCAAATACTATTATATGTATGAGTTAAAGAAGATAAACAAGCCATTGGGTGCAACAGATATGTTTAACCTTGCAAAAGTTTATTTTACAGGTAAGGTGTTAAAAAGCTTTCAATTGCACCTTTGGTCTGATATCATTTTATATGGGCAAATGACAGACGCCCAAGAGCTATACCCATTGCTTAAAAACAGCACAGGAGAATCAAAAGAATTCTTGGCATTAGAAAAAATATATAAGGAGAAATTGCCATTTTTACCTGGAGCAAATGCACCTAGATTTACCTTAAAATCTATTGATGGCCTTCCTATTTCACTGAGCGACTTTAAAGGAAAAGTGATCTATATTGATTTTTGGGCAAGTTGGTGTGGGCCTTGTCTGCGAGAAGTTCCCGCAGGAGAAGAATTGAAGAAAAAATTTGCAGGAAAGGACGTTGTTTTTCTCAATATCTCGATTGATGAAGATGAAAACAAATGGAGGGAAAGTGTTAAAAACAAAGCTATTTCTGGCATTCATTTAATAGCTAATTCGCAAACAAATCCAGAGGTATTAGAAGCCTATAAAGTAGTTTCCATTCCCAGCTATTTTTTGGTGGGCAAAGACGGAAACTTTATCGCATCTCCAGCGGTTCGCCCTAGCAATCCCAACATTATTGACCTCATTGAGTTTGGTTTAAAGCAACCGTAATACCAGGAATTACAAAGCCTTTTTCCAAGATATTGAGAAGCATACTAGAATCCTTTGCGCAAATAATTTAAGACGACCTATATCCCATCTCATAAATTGAATGTACATGAGGTCCTAAAAACACCCTAGCATAAATACGCAAAATAGCCAAACCATCCATAATAAAACTTGCCGAGACAAAGAAGGCCAAGGCATATTGATTGGCATGGATATGACTAAACACTAGATCTTCTCCAATAAAGGTGGGAGTAATAGGAAACCCCGACAGTCCGAGGCATGCAATAAGAAAAAGTATAGCCTGTTTTGGATGCTTAAACACATGTCCATTAAATCGCGTTAAATCAATATTGGTTTCGATTTTTCGCATACGGTTAAGTGAATAATAACCCACAGCACCGGCAATTAAAATTCCACTTAAAAACAAGCCGGTTTCCAAAAATTTAAACTGTTCGTTAAAAGATATTGCAAGCGCTATCCATAGGTGATTTAAAATAATTAATACCCAAGAAATCCTTGCCTTACTTCTTTCTGAGTATGCTTTTAGCACCATTAATAAGCCAATAAAAGAAAACAATATGGGCAAAAAGTGAATGATGCTTTGCGGCATTAATTTGATATTATACCTCAGCAACACTCCTACAATATAAGCTGGAATAAAAAACCAAATAACGTGCTTCATGGTAATAAAATTAACCCTTTTGCCCAACCATTTAACGGGGTTCCAATAAATTTTGTACATCATGGTATTGAGGTTCCATTCCTTTAAATTCATGACGTATAAAGAATAGATAATCTTTTTGGATAACACATGCTTAAAGATTCTCTTTTGAGGCTCAAAAGTGTAAAACATTTCTCTAATTAGGTAACTCACAACCGATGGAGAAACCAATAATTGATATGTACGCAAAAACGCATTGGCAGCAAAGTGCAATAAGGCAAGATATTTAAACCCAAAAGCTAATTCCATAAAGATGATACCAATCTGGGCAATGGAAGCATAGGCAATTTGAGATTTAATATTTGATTGAACCCTTGAAGTTAAGGTGGCAATAATTGCACTCGCAAATCCTATTAAGAAAATAAGCACTCTAACCGTATATTGATGCTCCCAAAAGGGAAAAGTCCTTAAGAGTAAAAATACGCCTAAATGAACGGCTAATGACCCATAAAAAATGGCAGAACTGTTAGTAGGTCCTTCCATTGCTCTAGGCAACCAGCTAGAAAAAGGAACCTGAGCAGACTTTGCCGCAGCAGTCAACAGAATCATTGCAGAAATAAAAACACCCGTAAGTGTTTGCGATTGTAATTGATCACTCACCACTTCATAATTATCCAATTGCATAAAGGTTAAGCTCACATGAAAAAGGTGATGACTCATCCAAGTAGCTAGTATCAGTCCAATGTCGCCAATCCTATAAATAGAAAAAACCTTTAGCGCATTCTTAACTGGCAAAAACCGCTCTCTATAAAATGCAATGAGTAAAAAAGAAGATATACCAAGAACTTCCCATCCGGCAAAAAGGGTTTCCATATTACCAGCAAAAATTGCCAAATTATACCCGGTAAAAAAAAGCAAAATAGTATTAAAAAACCGCTTGTAACCTAGCTCGCGGTGAAGGTAAACTCTGCTATAAATAACCACTAAAAACGTTAAGAATGAACCCACCAAAGCAAACACTGCAGTAACTACATCAAAACAAAAATCAATATAAAATTCATAGGTATCTGATTTAAAAAGCACCCAATCCTTCACATTTAAATTTTGAAAGCCATCTATTGCCCAAAACAAGGTAAAGGCAACAAGTCCCAGCAAATGAATGCCAATGGTATAAGAGGCTACTTTAGAAACTAAATCTTCCCTTTTAGAGGGCATACATAAACTCAGAAGAAATCCAATAAAGGGAATAAAAACCCAAAAATTTATTATCTCATTTATCATGGCTTAATCAATTAAATAAACGGGTAAATTTTCATCCTCTAAATTCAAGACATCCGAAACACTTTTCAATACATTGAGTTCCATTTTAACTGGACAATAGGGCTCAAAATGATTGTCTCGAAATAAATAAACCTGTTTGGTCTCGGGATTCACAACAGCCAAATGAATCCAATTTTTCTCGAACCAATTATAGGTAGCTTCATTCATTTGAATGGCCTTTAAAACAATCTCAGGAAATTGCTCAATAACCATCATCAACCTTAAGGGATCGTGAACCTCCACCATTTGCATGGGCAGTCCCGTTCTTAAATCGCCATCTATTCCATTTGCTAGTCCAAAAAGGCCCATCACATTATGCGGCAGTTTGCTACCAGCTCCTAATTTTTGGTTATCTACCCTAGAGAAATAATATTCTAAATTTATTCCACCACAAACAGGTGCTGCAGCAGCAAGAATATTGCTTAAATAAACTCCCTCATTATCTAAGCTATAATCATAGGAGTTTAAAAAGGAACGTCTATCAAAAAAAAGACCTTTTGTAAATTGGTTCGAACCAATAATGCATAAAGCATTGGTTGCGTGGTTATATTCTGGTCTAGGCTCAAACAAAGACACAGAGCGGAGGCGCACCTGCTCATGTACATTTTCTATAGAATCTTTAGAATCGATAGAAGCAAATCTTCTAGAACGCTCTTTGGCATTTTGACCTAATGCTTTATTAAAAGTCGTTACATTTTGTTGATGCATATCTTGCCAGCTTCCCACCAAAAGATGCTCGTCGTAAAATTCAATATCATCTCTGGTTGTATCATGCAATGCACCAATAAATAAGGTGGTATTTGGAATAGAGATACCTCTTTCCTGCAATGCACTTCTTACCTCTGGCTTATTGGCCATATAGCTAAAAACCCTTGCATTAACAGAGCCAGGCCTGCCGCTGCAAGCCCCACAATCATAAGCAGCAAAGTAGGGATTATTGGTACTACTTGCCCCATGTCCTACCACATAAATAATTGGTGCAAACAATTGGTTCAGACCGATGCTTTTAAGCAAGCTCTCTACCCTATCTACCATTTCTGCCAGGGTAAAACCTACCTGCAAACCATTTTCTTTATGCTCTGGATGCCTACATTCTATGCTCAAATGTGCATGCTTATCCATATGTTGTGAAGAGGATGCAAAGGAGGCTGTTGCTTGGGGTCTAAAGATATTGTGTGCTAGTTTTAAAACCGACCAAAACCCAAGGGTTTGTGAAAGGACTAAACTATTGTGCAATCCTTTTTTAGTCTTGGCTAAATGTGGGTCTTCATCACGCACAATTTTTGAGCCTGTTTCCTTTATTAAGTAAGAAGGATTTACTGGTGGCGGACAAAGTTTGGTATAAAACTTACCATTCTCTGGTTGAAACTGAAAGGCAACTTGAAAAAAGCCTGGGGTGCCATAAGTGATGCAATTAGGGTCTTGCTCTTCTATATGTCTTCTAATTGAACATTCCCTATCATCTATACAAAAGAATGCTTGAAAGCTAGCTTGAGATTTCCTTTCTTCTATTGAGTGTTTGTGAGTTAATCCATTTAAAACTTGGTCGTAATAAGAAAACTCCATTGCTTCTTGCCAGATCATTAAAACCTCAAAAAAATCGCTCTCCAAGATGGGCTCAAAAAGCTCACTAGGTCTATTTTCAAGAAGGGTAGCAAGTGGTTTCCAGGTCTCACCAAACTTAATATCAAGGGCATCTATTTCAAGTAACAGCTCAAAAACAATAAGTTCTTTTAAGGTAATTTTCTTCTGATCGAGTAATGACTTTGGATGAAGTTCTACAGCACTCACCATGCCCGACCATCCTGGATGGGCAAACTGTTGATCAAATAAATACTGCCTGTACAATTCTTCGTCACCCACCAATATTTTTAACAAAGATTCTATGGTACATTGGTTGTCTAACAATAATTGTTTTGCTCTTTTTCCTCTAAACAAACTCACCAAAGAATTCTCCTCCAACTCCTTCATTGAAAACAAGAACCCTTTGTTCTTGATGGGAAATTTCCATACAGCAATTCCTTGATCCAAATAATTGCTAAGCACCCTAAACAACCTAGGATGCACAAATGAATCTAAGCTTGCACCTGCTTGCTCCTTCCATTGAAATCTTAATTTACCAATGCGAGGATCAGGCAATGAATCAAAACTTCCATGTAACATTTTCTCTATAAAATGTATTGGATTGCAAGTTGGTTTTCTTGCTAAAATCCTTTGTTCAAGAACCTCATGTGAGATTTCACCCTTATGGTAAAGAGCGCGGTATTCTGCAAGACTTAAGGTAACAGAATACCCAAAAATAGCACTTGCCTTTTGAATTGCTTCTTCAAATTTTTGATCTTGAAAAGCATGCAATGTATTGTGATGCACAAAATCTTTTAACGGTGCCTGGGCAGGCAAATAATGCAAGATTTCATGTACAATTAAATCTATATCAATAACTGATTTTGACTTCATAAATAAAGTAATTTAATAAAAAAACGTCCAGAACGGACTTAATAAAAAAAGCTGAAATTACTTGAGAAGTCTCAAATCAGAAACACCTGATCTAACAAATAAATGTGCGGACCATTGGCTTTAATTTTATTGGAAGTAGCTTTACATAAAACATACTTCACATATGCAAGTTGGTTGCTTTGTATATGAGGCAAAAACTCCTCAATTCTCGTATAAAACTGACCCTGAATTTCTAGCCATTTTTCCTCGTCGCCAAACTCAATCTCCTCCACCCAATCTAGGTGAGCATGAATGACAGAAGAACTGCTGTGTATATAGGTACTTTGAGTTGGATTCTCAGAATCAAAATTCTGAAAAACAGACAAAAACAATCCCAACAAAAAAGCAGAGAGTGCAAATGAAAGTAAAAGAATCCTTGATTTACCCATTTTAATATTTACAAAAATACTAAAAAAATTCGGTCTGAACCTATTATTATGATGAATGGGATTGCCCTTAAGTTATTAGCTAGTTTGGCTCATTGAATCCAGGCAAAACATCAAAAGTATTAATTGAAAAAAATATTACACTCCTAAAAAAAAAGCCTTTATTTTGCAAACTAAACTATTTAATAAAGTAATCACATGCAATACGATGTAATTGTTATCGGAAGTGGACCTGGTGGATATGTTGCTGCCATTCGTGCAAGTCAGTTAGGTTTAAAAACAGCAGTTGTTGAAAAAGCAGAATTGGGCGGTGTTTGTTTAAACTGGGGTTGTATACCTACCAAAGCATTGCTTAAATCGGCACAAGTGTTTGAATATATAAAACATGCAAAAGATTATGGCATTTCGGTAAGTGGAGCCGAACACGATTTTTCTGCGGTGGTTAAAAGAAGCAGAGATGTGGCAAATGGCATGAGCAAAGGAATTGCCTTCTTAATGAAGAAAAACAAGATTGATGTGATAGCAGGTTTTGGAAAATTGGCTGGGGCAGGAAAAGTGGAAGTAACAGATGCGGCTGGTGCAAAAGCCATTCACGACGCAAAACATATCATTTTAGCCACTGGAGCAAGAAGCAGAGAACTTCCAAACATCAAAATAGATGGTAAAAAAGTAATTGGTTATAGAGAAGCAATGGTATTGCCTCATCAACCTAAAAGCATGGTGGTAATGGGAAGTGGGGCCATAGGATGTGAGTTTGCCTATTTCTACAATTCAATGGGAACAAAGGTTACCATCGTTGAGTTTTTGCCTACTATTTTGCCTATTGAAGATGAAGAAGTAAGCAAAGAGGTAGCAAAATCATTCAAGAAATCTGGCATAGACATGATGACAAACGCTTCTGTAGAAAGCGTTGATACCAGTGGTGCTGGCTGCAAGGTAAAAGTAAAAACTGCGGAAGGAATCAAGGAAATTGAGGCAGATATCGTATTATCTGCAGTGGGAATTCAAACCAATTTAGAGAACCTTGGATTAGAAGCATTAGGAATTAAAACAGATAAAGGAAAAGTAATTGTTGACGATTTTTATGGCACCAATGTGAAAGGCGTATATGCCATTGGCGATATCGTTAAAGGTCCAGCCTTAGCACATGTATCAAGCGCAGAAGGAATTATTTGCGTAGAGAAAATTGCAGGCCATCACCCAGAGCCTCTTAATTATAATAATATCCCAGGATGTACCTATTGCTCTCCAGAAGTTGCCTCTGTTGGATACACAGAAAAGGCTGCAAAGGAAGCAGGCTATGAAATAAAAGTAGGCAAATTCCCATTCTCTGCAAGTGGCAAGGCCAGTGCTGGCGGGGTAAAGGAAGGATTTGTGAAGCTAATTTTTGATGCCAAATATGGAGAATTTTTAGGAGCTCATATGGTAGGTGCCAATGTTACCGAAATGATTGCAGAAGTAGTAGTGGCCAGAAAATTAGAAACTACTGGAATGGAAATTATTAAGTCGGTTCACCCACATCCAACCATGAGCGAAGCTATCATGGAAGCTGCTGCTCAGGCATATGGAGAGTGCATTCATTTATAAGAACAATCATCTTTCATTAAATAAAAAAAGAGGTAGCATTCGCTACCTCTTTTTTTATTTAAAAGGTATATCTAAGTCCAACCTGCAATTGCCAGGTATCAGAGATTGTTCTGCTATTTGCGTATGAATTATATTTGATCGACTCATTTACTGCCACCATGCGGTAAACAGGGTTGCCATTTGAGTTTGTTGACCTGTATTGCAATGGATTGGTATTGGTTGGCAAGGAGGCTACTCCCCAATTGCTATTGATTAAATTTGCAAAATTGAACATATCGATGCGAAGTTGAAAACCACCCAATTTTTGATTCATAAAATCATGTGTAATAGACAAATCAAATCTATTGACCCATGGCATTATTGCACCGTTTCGCTCTGCATAATCTCCCCTCCTAGTTTTTAAATAGGCATCTTGCTCTACAAAGGCATCAAACGCGTCGGCTTGCTCACTTGCCGTAAAGGTTGTTGCTCCCACACTGTATGCTTCAAAAACTAACTCAGATTTATCTATGGGCACATACAACAAATCATTACCAAATAAACCATCGCCATTCATATCACCCGAATAGGCATATGAAAAACGATTGCCATTTCGCGCTTCAAAAAACAAAGTAAAATTTGTGCTTTGGCTTTTGTTCCAATTCAACTTTTTAGAAACAGCCGCAACCAATCTATGGCGCTGGTCGTAATCGGAGTAGGATAGATCCAAATTATTGTTTCCGTTTACCGTAAAATAGGATGCCCAAGAATTATAAGATACAGAGCCTGCCGAACCCAAATCCTTGGCCACACCAAAGTTGTAGGCTACAAACAAATTACTCAAAAGCGTTGGCTTTAATTCGGCTTTTAAGGTTATTGTATAAGCATACCCCTCTTTGGAGTTAATTAATACAATTGCATCAGTAACCGGAGCATTTATTCTGTCGGAATTAGGCACACCATACGAACCATAATAACGCGTGCGTGTATCCGGTCCATTAAACTTCATGCTATCTTTTAAGGCAGATTGATTGGCATTGAAGTATCTAAAATTATTTAGTTGCTTTGTGAAAACACCCTCTATCGATAATAACAATTCATGCCAATCAACCTTTTTGTCAATGGCTAAGCTCGACCGCCACACCTGTGGATACTGATAGTTGTTTTGGGTTAAAGACAATGAATAACTGCTGGGAAAGGCTGGATTACCTGGAGTATAGTAACCCGGCGTACTGTTAAAAGGGTATTTTGAAGTGTTATTTTCAAAAATTGCACCTTGTGAAATTCCATTATTTGAAACCTGGTTTCCTATAAACACAAATGCTGGTCGACCTGCAAAAAGACCAGATCCTCCCCTTACCCTAATTGTTTCACTATGTTTGTAATTGAAACCCATTCTTGGCGAAACCAATATTGTTGAGCCCGGCAATTTACCAGTATTGTATTGAACCGATTCTCCGTTTTGATCCAAAAATTGCATGGCTGAAACGGCAGTATTTTCTTTCGCTGTTTCCGCAAAGGAAGTATAATCCAATCTCACCCCTAAAGTAATAACCAATTTCTTAAATGTATATTCATCTTGCCCATAAACACTGGCAAAAACAGAGCGCGTATTAGCCTCTGGCACATTGTCCCCTGTAGTTGAATATCCTTGCCTAAAACGTTGCAATACAACGCTAGTATCTCCATTAGCAGACCTATAAAAATCATTCAAACTCTTAAATGCAAATTGCCCTTGAAAATAAGGTGTAAACACATTCGTAAAGTTGAAGTGCTCAAAGGAAAGTCCGCCAGAAAAATAATGTTTGCCCACAAAATAACTCAGGTTATTGCTTAATTGGAAAGTTTTGGTACTAACCTTATTATTTGGTGTAAATGGATCTGTTCCAAAGCTGATATAATTTCTACCACCTTCTAAAATATCCACCAATGGGAAAATAGCAGTGTTATCGCGATAGTCATTATTCAAGGTATACCCTACCTTCAAATTGTTAGATAAATTGGCCTTTACCATGCTGTTCAATTCCACAATTCCAGATACCAAATTATTGTATTGTCTAAAATTGCTCTTTTCAAAACTCATGGCAAATGCATTATCTCTTCTTCCAGAAAACGAACCACTATTGGCAACGGTTTGATCGCGATAAGAATATAAATAATTGGTTCTAAAAACAAGCTTGTGTCTATTAGATATATTGTAATCTAATTTAAAAACCCCCTTGTTGCTAAAAGTATGCAGGTAATAATCTTGGTAATTACCTGGATTGTATCCGTACTTTTCCTTGAGAAAACTTTGTATATTTAGTAAGTCTTCCTCCTTCACGCGTGTAATGCTAGAACCTTGACTTAATGAGTCCTTTTTGGCAGAAAAAGTGGTGCCTGGATCTAACCTTTTTTCAATCTCAGCATTTACAAAAAAGAATAATTTATCCTTTATAATTGGTCCGCCTAACCTAAACCCAACTTGGTTCACACTAAAATCGTTTAATTCCAAGGTGCTTCCAGCCACTTTTTGCCCTGCCAAATTTTGATTTCTAAAATTATAAAAAACGGAACCTTTAAAATTGTTGGTTCCAGATCTTGTAACCATATTAACACCAGCGCCAGTAAATCCTCCTTGTCTTACATCATATGGAGCTATACTTACTTGAATTTGTTCTACCGCATCCAAGGAAATAAAATTTGCACCTGTTTGTCCGCCCGGTGTAGGTGATAACCCAAAGCTGTTGTTAAAAACAGAACCATCAATAGAAATATTATTAAACCTCACATCTGCACCACCAAAAGAAGGAATGGTTGAATTTCCACTACCCACATTTACATTGCCAGAACCCTGTGGAACAAGCCTTGTTAAATCGCCCAAACTTCTGCCCATGGTAGGCATATTTTTAATCTGCTCACTGCTTATTTGCTGAACGGTTCCTGGCTTCTGACTATTAAGTGGATTGCCCTTATTGGAACTTACTACCACCTCTTTCAATTCGGTATTTGCTTGTTTGAGCTCTATGTTCAACTCAAAACTTTCGCCCAATGCCAAATAAACACCCTTGATTTCCGACTTTACATAACCCACATACGAAACCTGCACAGTATAGGGACCACCCACACGCATCCCAATTATTCTGTAATTGCCTTCATAGTTTGTTTGGGCGCCATATAAGCTACCCGATTCTTGGTGGATCACCTGAACAACAGCCCCAATAATCTCTTCCTTTTTTGCATCGATTACTTTGCCTTGCATCGATGCTGTAGTAACTTGTGAAAATGACTTGAATGAAAGAAATACCAGGAGTAGAGTGAGTTTTGTTTTCATGTCAATAAATTTTAATTGCTTGCGAATATCCAATAAAACCAATAACGATTCCTACAATAGAAAGTACTACCATAAAGCAGAGAAATATAATCTTCATATTATATGATTTTAGCATCAATGAAACAGCGCCAAAAACAAGGGCAATCTGCATAAAAAACAAAGCAGTATCAAAAGTATCACCGGCAGCAGAGAGGACTTTCACCTCCTTCTCCCACTCAAAGGCTCCTTTAATATTCCCCAATTTGCCATCATTATCATATTGCGTCCAATTGGTTGAATCTACATTCTTAGAGCCTTTTAATATTTCTTCCTTATCAGTGCCATAGCGCTTGGCCTTCTTATCCAAGTATAGAATCTCCACGTTCATAGCAACAGTGTCTTTGGGAACAATAGCACCAGAACTAACCAAAGACTTTAACATGTGTACTTGCGACTCAGCTACTATCTCTTTAACACCTTTAGCTTGAAACCATTCGTAGGTAGCAGATTTTTCATTGCTCGCTATAATCTCATCGTCGCCAAACTTGCCAGCATATAAATCAATAATGGCCAAACAGGTGGCAAAAATTGCAATTAACATACCACTAATAACCTCTAGATTTTGCTCGGGGAAGATTTTTCTCAACATACACGTATACTTACTATTTTACACTATCAACAGTTGGTTCTAAGGAGTAAAATGTTGTAATATTTATCTCACCTATCAAAAACAAGTAAATAAATTGAAAACAGCATTAAATCACAAATTACCCATTCATTTCAACTAATCAAATATTAAAAAAATGCACTTAACATCCAAATGAATATAAAAATAAACGTGAATTAATAACCCCTTATGAATTAGCACACTTAATTGCTTAGATAACAATTAATTCATATCTAAACGAAAATTTTTAACAGGAGTTTAACAAAGTCAATCGTAAAAACACCCAAACAATGACTTACTTTGCTTCTTCCAATGCAAGGCTCCATAAAACGCATATTTGTCTATTTTTTACTACTCACCAATTTATGGATGATGGGTGGTTATATTGCGCAATCACTTGAGCAGTCATCCGAAAAAATCATCGTAAAATCTAAGGATACGATTAACTTTGAGTTACTGGCCGAAATTGAAGAAAGTGAATTTAACAATGTAGAAAGCTATCAAAATTTGCCTGTTTTTTTTGTACAACATGAAAACCTCTTCAACAAACAACTTCAACATCACTTTTACTTAAACAAAAACGAAAGTGAAGCAAGTTTAATAGACCATCAGACCTATTTCTGCGTGTTTAGAATTTGAGATTAAATAAAACCACTGGGCCATACTGCGCCCTTTTTTCTGTTTTATTTTTAATCAAATTATTTTCATGAACAATATTCATACTCCTGCTGATGGATTGGCAGGACTCAAAAAGAATTGGAGGGAAGACCTTCTCTCCGGATTTATCGTATCTTTAATTGCACTTCCACTTTGCCTAGGAATAGCCATGGCCTCTGGAGTACCTCCAATGGCGGGCATTATGGCAGGTATTATTGGAGGACTATTTGTTTCTATTGGCAGTGGCTCACACCTAACCATTAATGGGCCAGCCGCCGGACTAGCAGTGATTGTTTTGATGAGCATTGATGGATTCAAAAAAATGGCTCCATCAGGCTTAACCCCAGAGCAAGTTGAATTATTTGCTTATCAATGTACCCTTGCAGTAGGTATAGGTTGTGGCGTACTTCAATTACTTTTCGGCTTTGTAAAAGCAGGATTCTTAAGCAACTTTTTCCCTTCTTCTGTGGTACATGGAATGCTTGCAGCCATTGGCATTATGATATTCGCCAAGCAATTTCATACAGCCCTTGGGGTAAAACCAGAAGGTACAGAAATGCTACAAATTATTGCAGAAATACCAAATAGTTTGCTCAACCTAAATCCAGATGTGGCCATTATCGCTCTGGTAAGTTTTGCCATTTTAATTGGATTACCATTGGTTAAAAACAAATATGTAAAACACTTACCCGCGCCCTTAATTGTAATCATCGTCACCATTCCATTAGGACATTTTTTCGATTTAGAAACTGTTCATAAATACCTGTTTTTAGACGGACATGAATATACCTTAGGACCAAAGTTTTTAGTGAACATTCCAGAGAATATTTTAGATGGAATTGTGATGCCAAGATTTGATTACCTTTTAACTGGTTTTGGACTTCAAATGATGCTTACTTATTCTTTGGTGGCCAGCCTAGAATCGCTGCTCACAGCTGCGGCAATAGATAAGCTCGACCCATATAAACGCAACACAAATTATAACAGAGAACTCTTTGCCAAAGGAACTGGAAATATTTTAAGTAGCTTAATTGGCGGACTCCCTATCATAGCAGAAGTAGTAAGAAGTTCAGCCAATGTAAATAATGGAGCCAAAACACGATGGGCAAATTTTTATCACGGATTATTCCTTCTTATTTTTGTACTCTTTCTAGGCAATGTCATACATCAAATACCACTAGCCGCACTTGCAGCCATGCTTATGGTAACTGGTTATAGACTAGCGGCACCCAAAGAGTTTGCCAAAACTCATAAGGTTGGAAAAGAACAATTGGCCATATTTGTGGCTACCGTAATTTTCACCCTTGCAACAGATTTACTTATTGGTATTTTTGCAGGCATTCTTGTCAAAATTATTATTCATTTGATAAATGGTGTTCCAATTAAAAGCTTGTTTAAACCATTTTTTACCATGGAGATAATAGACGATGAACATTACAAAATAGACGTAGAACACTCAGCCATTTTTAGCAATTTCATGAGTCTCAAAAAGCACCTAGAAGAACTACCAGCTGGCAAGAAAATCACCATCGATTTTACCCAAACCAAATTGGTAGACCACAGTGTTCGCACACATCTTCATGAACTTGCAGAAGCCTATCACAGAAAGGGAGGAGAGTTCCTAGTTATTGGTCTAGACCAGCATACATCTTTATCTGATCACCCAAGAGCCACTGTAAAAAAATAAGAAATGAAACTAAACAAATCAATCTTTTTTAAAACCACATTCGCCTTATTACTTATCCCATTTTTCGGTCTGACCCAAAGCCAAGCTAACAGAGAATTGAAATTGGCCTTGAACGAAGATGGAAGTAATTATTTGAAAGCCAATTTCACCGCACAAATTTGGGCTAGGTACAATGAAAACAATCCCGGAAGCACACTCTATGGATACACTAAAGAAAACTCGTACGACATTGGATTAAGAAGAGTAAGAGCACAATTCTTTGGCCAGGTTCATTCCAAAATATTTGTGTATACACAACTTGGAATCAACAATCAAAGCGCGGTGGATGCAAGAAAACCTGGACTCTTTTTTCATGATGTTTTAGGAGAGTATCAGGTGAGCAAAAAAAACTTACAAGTAGGAATGGGATTGAGCGCTTGGACAGGCTTTGGTAGGTTTTCGGCACCCGCAGTAGCAAGCATACTGGGATGCGATGCGCCCTTATACCAACAAAGCACCAATGATGTTACCGATCAATTTCTTAGAAAATTTGGCATGTATGCAAAAGGAAAATTGGGCAAGCTAGATTACCGTTTAGCTTTCACGCAACCGATGTCGGTTCAGACCGCCAATGCAAGCGCTGTAAAGCCTTTAGGCTTAAAATCTAGCTTCTCTTTAAAACCACCTAAATTGCAAACGAGCGCTTATTTTATGTGGCAATTTTTAGATCAAGAAAGCAATGTTATACCATATCTAGCGGGCACCTATTTGGGCAAAAAAAAGGTGTTTAATATTGGTGCTGGCTACCAATACCAACCTAAAGCCATGTGGCGCTTAGCAGACACCAATAGCCTAAATCCAAACATTATTGAAGAAGATTTATTGAACTACCAAATAGATGTTTTTTATGATGCACCTATAGGTTCAAAAGGAGCTGCTATTTCTGCTTACGCGGCATATACACAAATGGGATTTGGCAAAGAATACTTAAGGAATGCAGCAGTGTTAAATCCTGTAAATGGCAATGGTAATTTAAGCCTCAACGGAGGTGGAAATGGGGTTCCACTTTATGGCACGGGCAGGGTAATTTATGTACAAGTAGGCTATTTGGTGCCACCCAAATTGTTTGGCGAAAAAGAGCTTTTTCTACAACCCTATTTTCAATACATGAACGCAGATTATGATGTGCTAGCAACTCCCATGCATTTGTTTGATGTGGGCTTCAATTACTTCATAGATGGCTATAAAACAAAAATCACCTTGAACTATCAAAATCGTCCCAATTACCAATTAATAGACTCACAGGTTGGTGAACGAAAAAGCGCGTTTATCATCCAATTACAAGTTGCTATTTAGGTTTTTGGGTGGTGGAGAACAAATTTTAAGCGAATAAATGCCATGATTTTCATCATTTTTTAAATAAAAAAAATGCACCATATTCGCTTTAAAGAAATTTGGGTTTTGTTAACCCAAACTAATGTTTAATTTTGCCCTACTATTAAAACAGACAATTGCCTGATTATGACAAACAAAGAGATCTCAGAAAAAGTAATGAAGAGTGCTGCAAAAGCACATCTTAATCTTACTCCTGCCGAATTGGTTCGCCATGCCATTATCAATGGAGAAGGAACCTTAAATGACTCTGGCGCCTTAATGGCCGATACCGGAGAGTTTACAGGCAGATCGCCAAAAGACAAATTTACCGTTTGTGACGCTAAAACAGAAAACACCGTTTGGTGGGGAGATGTTAATTTCAAATTTGACGCAAGCAAATTTGACACGCTTCTAGAAAAAGTTATCAGTCATTATGCAGGCAAACAAGTGTATGCCCGTGATGCATTTGCATGTGCAGACGACCGTTACAAATTGAAGTTGCGTGTTGTAAATGAAACAGCTTACCACAATTTATTTTGCTACAACTTATTCTTACGTCCGGCTGATGCCGAACTAGCTAGTTATGAGCCAGAGTGGTTAATCTTAAATGCACCTAGCTTTAAAGCTATTGCAGCAGAAGATGGCACTCGTCAGCATAATTTCACCATCATTGATTTTACAAAAAAAATCATCTTAATTGGTGGCAGTGGCTATACCGGCGAAATGAAAAAAGGTATCTTCACCGTATTAAATTATATCTTACCAGAAGAAAGAAATACCCTATCAATGCATTGCTCTGCAAACATTGGTAAAAATGGCGATACTGCTATTTTCTTTGGTCTTTCTGGAACAGGTAAAACCACTTTAAGTGCAGATCCAGATCGTAAACTTATTGGCGACGATGAGCACGGTTGGGCAGAAGACAGTGTGTTTAATTTTGAAGGTGGTTGCTATGCTAAATGCGTTGACCTTACCAAAGAAAAAGAGCCACAAATTTTTAATGCAATTACCTTTGGTGCTTTATTAGAAAACACCCGTTTTATTCCGGGTACTTCTACCGTTGATTATACCAATATTAGTATTACAGAAAACACCCGTGCTGCATATCCAATTCATGCAATTGATAATATCGCTGTACCATCTGTAGGTAAAACACCAGAGAATATTTTCTTTTTAACTGCTGATGCCTTTGGCGTATTGCCTCCAATTTCTAAGTTAACTCCAGAGCAAGCCATGTATAGTTTTATTAGTGGTTATACCGCTAAAGTAGCAGGTACAGAAGCTGGTGTTACAGAACCTCAAGCAACTTTCTCTGCTTGTTTTGGAAAAGCATTTCTTCCATTGCACCCAGGTAAATATGCAAAAATGTTAGGCGAAAAATTAAAAGCCAATCCAAACATCAATGTGTGGTTAATTAATACTGGTTGGACAGGTGGTCCTTACGGAGTTGGTTCAAGGATGAAATTGCCTTTAACACGTGCCATGATTACTGCTGCATTAAACGGCGAATTAAACACCGTAGGTTTTGATGCACACCCTATATTTGGCTACCAAATGCCAGTTTCTTGTCCAAACGTACCTGCAGAATTATTAAACCCACGTAATACTTGGGCCGACAAAGCTGCATACGATGCACAAGCAAACAAATTGGCCAATATGTTTGTGAAAAACTTTGAGCAATATGCTAGCGGAGTAGAAGCTGATATTCTTGGCGCTGCACCAAAAGCTACACAGCAAGCATAGTAATTGTTAACTACTTTATTGAAAAGAGACACTCATTTGGGTGTCTCTTTTTTATTTTTACCCAATAATAAACAATGCAATCTGACCCCCAACAAAAGAACGACCCTGGATTTCTCTTCTCACTCAACCTAATGTTGTTTGGTGGCACTCTTTTGTTGTTTGTGATCATCACCCTTAACAAGCTATTTATTCATTACCTCAGCGATTCCCTAGACCAATCAAGGGGTATTCTTTATTCCATCAATGTAATGGAAAGTGATACCTTTAGAATAAACAGCATTGCAGAATTATACCTAACTTGGTTTGCATTTATTGTTTCACTCATTTCACTTATTATCATTATCCATAAATTGGCAAAAACCTGGAAATACTAAGATGCAATTATTCTATTATCCTTTGCTTGCCGAGCAAGACGAGTTTGTTTTTAACGAAGAAGAATCTAAACATTGCATCAAAGTTCTCCGCAAAAAAAATGGAGACACACTCCAATTAATAGACGGCTTAGGAATGGAAGCAAGGGCAGTTATCACCTCAGACCATCCAAAAAAATGTTCCGGTCTGATCCAACAACGGATACTACACAAGCCTAATAGAAACTACCACATTCACTTAGCTATTGCCCCTACCAAGAATATTGACCGCATAGAATGGATGCTCGAAAAAGCCATCGAAATTGGCCTAGATGAAATAAGTTTTTTGCATTGCCAAAATAGCGAAAGAGACAAAGTAAACCTCGACCGTTGCCAAAAAATTGCCATCTCTGCTATGAAGCAAAGTAAGCAGTTCTATTTACCACAAATCAACCCCATCATTTCCTTCGAAAACTTTGTTAAAAACAATGCCTCGGTTCAGACCAAATTGATTGCTTGGTGCCCTACAGAAAATACGCAAAGTTTAATGAAGCAAATCCCTACACCTGTGCCAGCAAACAGCATTTTCTTGGTGGGACCAGAAGGAGATTTCACCACAAAAGAAATTGAAATAGCAGAAACCCACGGATATAAAGCCTGCTCTTTAGGCAATACTATTTTACGTAGCGAAACCGCTGGACTCTTTGGTATCAGCTTATTTGCGGCAAAAAGCTTCTTATAAATCTTTAAGGAATAACCAAAACATTTGCATTCGCTTTTAATACTCCATTCTCCTTAAGAAGCAAAGAATAGAATCCTGCTTGGTTGGTAAAACCAATTCCCGAAAATGTAAAAACTCGTCTGCCATTTACTATCTGGTCGCTTAATATAACAAGCTGCTGACTAATGCCCGTATTTGTATTCACCAAATTAAAAGTGATGGTTCCAGTTAAGCTATTACTCCCAATGCTTGCTTCCACAGTTTGTAATTGCACCTGAGAAATGGAAACTGGATTGGGCACCACACTTAGGTTAAGAATAGCAGATGAACTTTGCTGTACATGCAATTCGTAAGCTCCAAAATCTGGCGACGAACCTTGTGGTCGGCTTATGCCCAACATATCCGTTGAAAGAACGGGGTTGCTAGCAACAATGCTTCCTACCCCAGCATCTATGGCCGCAGAATTTGATTGCAAAGCATAATGATTTTGCAACCAATTATTGAACCAAACGGATTGTATTTCATTGCTGTAAAAATTGTTTCCCAATATACTTTTGTTGTTGACAGAAACAAATGCCGGTGCATTGCTAGTAGAATATCCAGGCACCGAATTGCTGGCATAAATCCCACTAATTGGTGAGTCAATTACCTGCGTAATATTGGTATCTATAACCACTAAATTATTAACAAAATTACTGTTAAAAATATAGGCAAAAGAATTGCCATTAATCCCTTGTGGCGCCCAAGTATTGTATGGGGCACCCACCTTGTATTTTTTAGGAATTACGATGGTATTATGTGCCACCAAATAAGGAAGCTTTGAAACATTTGTATCCTTACAAACTTTGTCGTTTATATAAATACCATAAGTAAAAGTAGAATTCACCAAAACCCCTTGGCTGTTATAAGTTCCTCTTGCAGCCTGCGAGTTACCTGGATTAATAATTAGGTTATTGTAAAAAGAACTTCCTACCCCAAAACATTGTATGCCAGAGCCCTTGCCATCTTTAATGATGTTTCTATAAACTTTAGCCTGCGTAGGCTGACCAATAAAAATGCCCGATTGTTGGTTCATCACATCTGCCCAACTATCATTAACAATATAGTTATCGTAAACCTGAACCTCAAGCGCAGCAGCAACTTGTATTCCATCCCAACCAGAACTATCTACAATGTTCTCATATACCTTTACACCAATAATTTTGTGCGGCAAAACATTGCCATTAAAAGGTGGTGTAGTGCAAGTTAATTTTGCTCCTACTCCATCACCATAACTGGTATTTCCGATATAAAATCCCTCATTCCCCACATGATGAATATAATTGTGATGAAACTTTAAATCGTACATCACAAAGGATGCATAGTTTAAAATATTGGCACAATTCATATCCGTTTTTGCCACAATTCCAGAAGAATAAACACGAGATATTTCTATACCCTCCACCTCAAAATTGCTGCTAAAATTATTGATGCTTACTGCAGAACCTGCAGGCAATTGGGTTACTAAAATCCCATAAGGCAATGCCGCATTATTCTTACCACTAAATTTAACATACCTACAGGCATTAAAGGTCACCCCATAATAACCACCCACAGGCTTGGTAATTATCACCTGCGCATCCTTATTACACACCACAATAGGGCTCAAAGAATCGCCCAACAAATCATCAAAACGCATGGGGTTACGTGTACCAGCCACTAACAACAATGAATCGCCACTGTCTATATTTACATGAAGCGTATTATAAATTTGATTCGATTGCCCAAGCGCCAAGGTATTGTTCTGCTTCACACAATCTACACCTAAAGGAACCAAAATAGAAGTGGCAAATATTTGAAATGGCAACATGCCTAAAAGCAACAAAGCAGGCAGGGTAAATTTAATTTTCATAGGTTAAAATTTAGAGTATACAGATTTAAGAAAAAAAACAGAAAATCCAAGCAATAAAATTTTACTTAAATAATTCGGTCTGAACCAAGGCATCGATAAAAATTAACGTAAATTGCCAATCAAAGATTACATATTTGCAAGATGAAATTAATGAGGTTTACAGGCTTATTTTTGATGCTCTTTGTAGTTGCTTCATTTGCAACACCCGGAGTAAAAATTGCCCGCTTAAAATATAATGGCGGAGGCGATTGGTATGCAAATAAAACCTCGCTTCCTAACTTGATTAATTTTTGCAACCGACAGTTATCACTCAATCTAGCATCAGAAGAAGATGTGGTAGAAGTTGGGAGTTCGGAGTTATTTAACTACCCTTTTGTGCATTTAACGGGGCATGGCAACATTGTACTGAGCGACCAAGAAGCCAAGAACCTGCGCAATTATCTCATCGCTGGAGGCTTCTTGCATGCAGATGATAATTATGGCCTCGACAAATTCTTTAGAAAAGAAATGAAGAAGGTCTTCCCAGAACTCAGCTTTGTTGAATTACCCTACAACCATCCTATTTATCATCAGTCGTACCAATTTGCAAATGGCCTACCCAAAGTGCACGAACATGATAATAAACCACCCCAAGGATTTGGTTTAATCTACGAAGGTCGCTTAGTATGCTTCTATACCTTTGAATGTGATTTAGGTAATGGCTGGGAAGACCAAGAAATATACAACGACCCAGAAGCCACACGCACCAAAGCATTACAAATGGGATCAAATATCATTCAATACGCTTTTACTAAGTAAAAACAAGACACGCTCAAATTCATATTGGAATTAGAAGCAATATCTACGAAGGATAAATTGGTTATTGGGTTAAAATAAATCAAAAAAGCACCTTTCAAATAAATTTTTCGAATGAATTTTGCACTTAAATGTGCCAATTTCAAGGCTGTTTTTTATCAGAAATCCAGTTTCTTGGATTTTTATTAACATTCCATGCACATTGTTTTGA
>JBILVK010000011.1:0-47365 GCA_044370475.1 Bacteroidia bacterium | reverse complement strand
AAACTCATATTGTTTAGCCATGGTCTATCAAATAAGCCACCTTTTTTATCAATTTTAAATACATGGTTGGTTTTAAAATCAAATGGAACATCCCATGGGAGGTAATATTCCTTGGTGTCTTCCACATTGCCTGTTGCCAAAATGTCTTTTAAGGCCTCATTGGCAGAGGCAGATTGGCCTGTGCTAACCATATAGGTAAAAGAAGCCTGACCTTGGTACCAATTCTTAATACGTTTGATATAGTTTAATTCTATGCCACGTGTACGTGCATAATCAGAATTAATGCGCATGGTTCTGCTCACTTCTCTACCCGTAACGTCTTTAATAATGATAGAAGTGGTAGTAACAAAATCATACTTGTCTTTAAAGAAGGCGGCAAAACTTAGGGCGTCATTTCCTGTGATTTGGAATTTTAAACCTAATTCATAGCTAATATCAACCTCTGGATTTAAATTGGGATTACCTACTTTAGATAAAGTTGATCTATCTTGGTAGTAGGGGTTTAATCCTGGATAAATAAAACTTGGGTGAGGCAAAATGGTTGTATGTCCGTAATTGAAATACAACATTTTGTTTTCTGCAATTGGGAAGGTTGCATTGATTTTAGGTAAGAACCTAAACTTGTACCTTAAGTTGCCAATTTTAGTAGTACTCTCTAAATAATCCTTTCTCACCTCATCTAGAATGGGCGATTTTGGATCAGCCACGGCCTCATCTATATACTTACCAGGAGCCCAATATTCAAACCTGCCGCCAATGCTTGCAATTAATCCCTTGTACTTTATTTGGTCGCTCACAAAGAAGCCACCACGGCGTGGACTTACTTGCCATAAATCGCTTTGCTGACCCAACCTAAATGTTTGCGAATAGGTGCCATCTGCCAGTTGAATAGGTGCGCCTATCCATGGTTTAACAATATCTATCCAGAGCATTTCCTGGAATTTTAACTCAAAACCAAAAGTGAGTTTGTTAAGTGAGTTTTTGCTAAAATAATTACCCGTTGCTTTGGCAACATATTCTTCCAAATAGTGATGATGCCATAAAGCGGCAATTCCATTATTGTTATAGAATCCAGAAGGTGGATTCACAAATACAGCACTGTCAAGAGCAGTTGGTTCAAAAATTCCAATAGGAAATTCATTGATGGAGGCGGCATCAAAAATCTGATCTACATTGGTTGGGCGCCATGTTCTGCCATTGGCATCTGCTCTTAGTTCCACCAATAACCTTGATGCAGTGGCATTATAACTTAAACGCTTATTGATAGAATGTTTGAAGTTAATCATTTGCATATACGATTCATGAGTGAATGTATTTGCATTGTCCATTTGCTGACTAAAATTATATTGAAATCCAGGTTGGTATGGAGCATCGTTACCAAAAATTCTGAGCATGTTTTGGTCTTGATTAACTGTAATACTTCTCAACATGGTTGCTGTCAGTATTTTCCCTTTTTTAAAGTCGTAACTCAACTTAAAAAAGCCGCTCCATCTATTGTCTTGGTATGGAGTTAATTGGGTGCTAGAGAATCCTTGTTCTCTCAGCAAAGAAGATTGAACCTGATTAGCTGGATTGCGGTAAAATTCATCTGTAAAAGCTGCCCTTAAAGCGAAATTAACTTTTAGTCTGCTACCTAATTTTTCTTTAAATAAGGGTGAACCAATATTCAATTCCATTAGCTGACTGTTCCAAGTGCTGATCCAATCTTTGTTGAAGCCAAAATTATCTCTTTTGTAATTTGCACTTATATCCAGTTTATTGCCAGCGGTTTTTGTTCTGGCACTTACTACACCTGCAGTTGCATCTCCAATTTCTGCCCCAATTCCTCCTGTGGTAATTTCTATTTCACCTATGGCATTTGCTCCAATGTCTAGTCCAAAACCTGTTCCCGCCATTGGGTCTGTTACAGAAACTCCATCAATATAAGTTCCAGTTTCGTAGGTTCTACTACCTCTAATACTTACACCTGCTGGTGATTGAATAACACCTGGTTGGGTATTTATTATTTTCTGTAATTGCCGAGCTGGTGCAAGTTCAATATTTTCTTGGGTGATGGCATTTACACTTTGTCCTTTTTCAATATCAATCAGTGGTTTTTTTCCTAAAATTACTACCTCATCAATATTTGCACTTGCTTCTTGCATTTGGAAAACGCCAAGATCTTTAATTTCCCCAGCTTTTATTTTGATGCCAGTTTGAATGATTTTTTTATAGCCAATATAAGAAATTTCAAGGTTGTATTCGCCTGGTTTTATTCCTTTCAATAGAAACTTTCCAAAGGCGTCTGTTGTGGTTCCAAAAGAAGTTCCTTTAATTAAAACAGTAACTCCAATTAATTCGCTCTGGTCTTTTTTATCAATAATCTTTCCATACAAAGAGGCCGTATTTTGTCCAACAGATAAAAACGGAATTAAGAGTAGCAGGATGTTTAAGTAGATTCTTTGCACAAGCCTAATTGATAAAGCGATGAATTCGAGCGGCAAAATAGGTTAATTTTGGATTATTTTTCTCAATATGCATAAGAAAAGGGGATATTTTAATGTTATTTTTTTATGAATGCAAAATGGGATAATAAGATCAGACAAATGTAAAAAACGCGTACTATTATTATTAAAATAATCTAAAAAAATGAGTGGAGTATTATTTTTTAGTTATCTGCCAATCAATTTATTACATTGCAGGTTGAAAATAATAATTTATGAATAAAATATACTTGATAATCCTATTCACATTTGGAATTTTTTCGGTTCAGGCCCAACAATTAATGACCGAAGATTTTGATTATCCAAATGGGCAGACCATAAGTGCTAATTCTTGGAATATAAATGGGGGAGGTTCTGTAAATCCAGTATTAATAGATTCTCCAGGACTTACACATAGCGGTTACGTGCTTTCTGGTGTTGGCAATGCGGCATATTTGCATAGCACTGGATTAGATTACTACAAACAATTATTGTCTGTTACAAATACTGGGAGCGTATATGCCTCCATGTTAATTAGGCCAGATTCGGCTCGCACGGGTGATTATGTTTTTGGACTCTTTACTTCATCCAACGTAAACAATTATTTTGGTAGAGTGTATATTAAGGCTGCTGGAGCTAATCACTACAGGGTGGGTATCTCAAAAGCAACTGATGGTGCTGTTTATACCGCAGATTCTTTTCCAATAGGAAGTACTTCTTTGGTGGTTGTTAAGTATACATTTGTTGCCGGACCAAACAACAACGATTCTGTGTCGATGTTTCACTTTACCAGTGGAATAAGTGGGTCTGAACCAACTTTTGCTACAGCTTATGCAAGTGGAGCAGGTGTAAATGACATGAACAATATTGGTTATTTGGGTTTAAGACAGGGAACAACTGCCATTGCCCCAGCATTAAAATTTGATGGGTTAAGGGTTGGAAATACTTGGCCAGATTTAAATGCACCAACCTCCAATATTCCGGGTAAATTAGGCTTTGTATTTGTTTCTAATATTACCTCAAACCAGGCTAGGATTAATTTTACAAAGCCAGTTAATTACAAAAATAACATTCACTCTATTTTGATTTTTCTTAAAAAAGGAAATTCAATTAGTGCAGGTAATCCATTGAGGTCTGCTAATTATTACCAGGCAGATAGCGATTTTGCAGGTACAGGCACCCCTTACGAATACGATACAGCCAAATGTGTTTATAATGGAGATGGGACTTTAATTAATGTAGTAGGCTTACAACCTCTAACAAGATATATTGCCATGGGATTTTGTATTTCTACTGGTGATTCAATCTATTCTGATTCTACCATTTCAACTTCTTTTATTACCACCAGCACGGCGCCTGGTAATTCGTTTGGATTTACCTTCACTGCTAGTTCTACCACTTCAATTAGGTTGTCTTGGATCAAAAATCCCACAAATTACAACAATACCAATCATACCAATGTGGTATTCTTGAAAGAATTATCAGCAGTAACACCTGGAGTAAACACCAATAATCCCAACCTTTATTTTCCTGATACAAATTTTACGCAATATAGTTCGCCTTACCAGCACGACGCCAGTGCAAAATGTGTTTACAATGGAGATTCCACCTTTGTAAATGTATCTGGCTTAAAGCCTGGAACAAGATATTATGCTTACTTGATAGGCGCCAATGTTTTCGATTCTGTTTATAATACTGGATCCACAACCAATGGTTATACTTTGTCTAATGGTCCGGCCGCTTTAATTCAACTTAGGTTCTCTGGTCGACTAGAAAATACCTCAATTGTATCATGGACCAAACCCGCTACTTATGACAATGCGAAACATGCAGTTTTGGTTTTTATGAGGAAGGACACCTTTAATTTTATTTATCCATCACCCACCTTTAATCCAAATGCCTACACGGCCGACTCTACCTTTGGGGGTGGAACTGGTTTTGAGGGAGATCCTTTAGCCAAGTGTATTTATAAAGGAGATGGTAATAGTGTAACAGTATCAAATTTGGTTATCGATTCAAGATACTATTTGGTTTCTTATGTAGTGAGTACCGATTCTGGTTATTATTCATTACCTAATCTTTTAAATGGCAGAACCATGGTAGATACTTGCAGCAACTTATCTGCAGTTGGGGCAAGCAGTAGTTCCATTACCTTTACCTATACAAAACCGGCAAACTATGTAAATGGTTCATTTACTACCTTGGTTTTTGTAAAGGAGGGTAGTGCCATAACTGCAGGTTCACCCGATAGAAACCCTAACAGATACAATGGTAATGCAAATTTTGGTTCAGGCACAAAATATCAAAATGATGCAAATGCGTATTGCGTTTTTAGAGGAACAGGCACATCGGTAACGGTAAATAATTTGAAAATGAATATCACTTACCATTTTATGGTATTTAGTGTTAAGGTTACAGACTCTGTTTATAGCAGGCCAAATACAACAACTGGTTTAACTTTGGATGTTCCAACTTCATATAGTATTGGTGCACTTGTTAAAACAAATGTTTCTACGGGTGTTGTTGATTCTAGCGGGAAACGTGCCTTGGTTAGAGGGATTGTATATAGTCCAAATTTAAGAAGTCCAGGAACTCAGTTTTTTATGAGAGATGTTACTGGAGGTATAACAGTTTATCAAAACAATAAGACGTTTTCATATACTCCAAAAGAAGGTGATAGTATAGAGGTTTCTGGAACAGTTTCTCAGTTAAATGGATTGGCCATTATCACCACACTTGATACTATTAAGTTTATTCTTGGAGGGAAAAAACTTGCAGCACCAAAATCATCTTTAATGCTCAATGAAGGCACTGAGAATGATTTTGTTATTTTTGATCGACTCACCTTAATTACACCAATGGTGAATTGGCCAACAGCCAATACATTGGTTTATGCCAAAAATTCTTATACTGGAGATTCTGTTGCCATTAGAATTTATAATCCTCAAACTGGAATTGGTGGAACTCCAGCACCAACAGGAGAGTTTTCTATGAGAGGTATGGGCGGACAAGCTACTCCATCAAATATTGCTCCTTTTCCTTTTACAGGGTACAGGTTAGTACCTAGAAAACTATCCGATATTTCGTCGAACACTGGAGATACCATTGCAAATTTCCCATTATACACACCTGCCTATTTTGCACCTGTAGATTTAATGCTCGACACTGCAACTCAATTGAGTTTTTCTTGTGGAACTGCGAATGTGGTTAGGGGAGTTGGGACCGTGAATTATGCTTTATTGGTGGATGAATCTAACGGTGATTTTTCAACACCTCTTGGTTTGCAGATTACTGGCAATCTTGGAGCAGATACCACTGGTTCTATTAGTTATGGAATGATTTCTAATATGGTGCCTTGGCTAAATATTGGAGATAGTGTTTATTTAAAAGTAAGGATGGTTGCTGGTTTTAATACATTGGTTAAGTTTTCGGATCAAGAAAACATCATCACCGTTTTTAAAACAAAGCCAACTGGCCTAGAAAAAGAGGCGAGCCTCTTAGTTGTTCAGGTTTACCCAAATCCTGCAAATGAAATGTTACACGTTTTTACCAATAGTAATATCTCGAGATTACGTTTAATAGATATGCAAGGAAAGGTAATGCACGACATGCATAACGCACACGAAATTGATACTAGGGATTTGGCCAATGGTATTTATATCTTAAGTATAGAAACACCAGCTGGCTTTGCAACCAAACGAATACAAATAGCACATTAATAAAAAAAGCCCCCTTTGAATTTTCAAAGGGGGCTTTTTTTTATACCTTAAAACCTATTTGGTTCATATGATTTCATGAGCTCAAAGATTGCATCAAATATATCTTCTGCATTTGGTTTGCTAAAATAATCACCATCTGTTCCATAGGCAGGTCTATGTGCCTTAGCCGTAATGGTAACAGGCTTTGCATCTAATTGATAATACCCATCTTGATGTTCCACAATTTGTTGTAAAATAAATGCGCTGGCTCCTCCAGGTACATCCTCATCAACTACTACCAATTTGTTTGTCTTTTGGAGCGACTTCGAAATAAGGTGATGGATGTCGAAAGGCAGAAGCGTTTGAACATCCACAATTTCCAATGAAATACCCATTTCACCCAACATCTTTGCTGCTTCTTGAACTACTCTCAAGGTAGAACCATAAGACACCACCGTTACATCGGTACCTTCTTCAATAATTTCTGGAATTCCCAAGGGTACGGTATACTCACCCAAATTGTCGGGCATCCTTTCTTTTAGTCGGTATCCATTTAAACATTCAATAATCAAGGCAGGCTCATCAGATTGAATCAAGGTTTGATACATACCTGCTGCTTGCACCATATTCCTTGGTGTTAACACATGCATGCCTCTCAAAGAATTTAATATCATTCCCATAGGAGACCCAGAGTGCCAAATCCCTTCTAACCTATGTCCGCGTGTCCTTATTATTAATGGTGCTTTTTGTCCGCCCTTGGTTCTATATTGCAAGGTAGCTACATCATCACTTAGGGGTTGTAATCCATACAATAAATAATCTAAGTATTGGATTTCCGCAATTGGCCTCAGGCCACGCAAGGCGGTACCTATGCCCTGACCAACAATGGTTAATTCTCTAATTCCAGTATCAAAAATTCTTCCCTCGCCATGCTTTTCTTGCAAACCAGCAAATCCTTGGTTTACATCGCCAATTTTTCCAACATCTTCTCCAAAGGCCATCACCCTTGGATCCTTACTAAACAATTGATCAAAGTAGGCTACTAATACCTCTCTGCCGTCAACCATTTTTGGTTCAGACCCATAAATTGGTTTTACCTCAGAAACTTTTAAAGCACTGTAATTTGATTCACTTAATAGATAAGAATTATACCTGTCGAAATTATTTTTTTCAAAGTTTTCCTTCCATTGCAATAACTCAGTTCTTGCTGGAGAAGATTCTTTAAATGTTAGCCTCAAAGCCTTATGTATCGCAACTCCTATATCTTTTCTGATTGGTTCAGCAATGGATTTTAACTCATTTGTAAGTGCTGCAATTTCATTTCCTTTGTCGCTTGAGCCAGCTAGTTGTTGCAATAAATTGCAAGCAGCTTCTACCTCATTTTTTATTGGATTCAAATAAGATTCCCAAGCATTTTTCTTAGAAACATTTACTTGAATTTTTGCCTCATTTTCTATGAGCTCCAATTCAGATTCTGTAGAAATATTATTTTTTAGAATCCATTCTTTAAAACGCTTATTGCAATCGTTTTCTATCTCCCAAGCTAAACGTTCCTTGCTCTTGTAACGCTCGTGTGAGCCAGAAGTAGAATGTCCTTGAGGCTGCGTTAATTCAGTTACGTGAATTAGACAAGGCACATGTTGTTCCCTAGCAATTTTTCCTGCTTCCTCATATACCGCGCACAAGGCGGCATAGTCCCAACCTTTAACAGTGAAAATTTGATATCCATTTCCCTTTTCATCGCGTTGAAAACCTTTCAATATCTCAGAAATATTTTCTTTGGTGGTTTGATATTTTGCATGAACCGAAATGCCATAAGAGTCATCCCATACAGAAACAACCATTGGCACTTGCAATACACCACCTGCGTTGATAGCCTCAAAGAAATGGCCCTCACTGCTACTTGCATTACCAATGGTTCCCCATGCAACCTCATTGCCATCAACAGAGAATTGATTTTCACCAATGAGCTCCTTGTGCTGCCTATAATATTTTGATGCATGCGCCAAACCCACTAATCTTAGCATTTGTCCAGCCGTTGGAGAAATATCAGAAGAAGAATTTTTGAGATTTTTTAAATCGCGCCAATTTCCTTGGGCATCCAAAGACCTTGTGCCATAATGGCCATTCATCATCCTTCCCGCACTTGCAGGCTCTGCCTCCACATCTGTATGGGCATACAATTGTGCAAAGAATTCTTGAATGTTTAACAGCCCAGCAGCCATCATAAAAGTTTGGTCGCGGTAATACCCACTTCTAAAATCACCGTTGCGAAAAGCCTTAGCCATGGCTATTTGTGGCAATTCTTTGCCATCTCCAAATATGCCAAACTTAGCCTTACCTGTTAAGACTTCTTTTCTTCCTAATAAACTAGTTAATCTGCTTTGATAAGCAAGGCGGTAATCCTCAAGAATCATCGCTTTATATTTTTGGTCGGCCTGAACCAATGTTGCGTCCGTCATGTCTGTTTTTTTACTTCTGTTCCAAACCTAAAGATTTTTAATAATTATCCAAAACAATCTGTCGAATATCAGCAAACTGCTTTTAACAATTTTTTAAATACATATAATTGCTATAGTTTGCAAACTAGCTTATTTTTGGATCGGTAATTGCAAATGTCAGTAATATTTAAAACAATAAACATACAAATGAAAAAACTATTTTTAACAGCCATCATCGCCTTTGGCGGACTTCTTACAGCTAACGCTCAAACACCAGACGTTCAAGCAGCACCTTCAGATAATAAAGTTGCTGAAATTAAATTTGAAAAAGAAACCCATGATTTTGGAGCTATTCCTCAAGGAACTCCTGCTACTTATGAGTTTTCTTTTAAAAATACAGGTAAATCGCCTTTAATTATTACCAACGCTTCTGCTAGCTGTGGATGTACTACTCCAGATTGGACCAGAGAGCCTATTAAGCCAGGTAAAACAGGTACCGTTAAAGCTACTTACAATGCAGCTTCTCCAGGTTCTTTTACCAAAAGTGTTACTGTGGTAAGTAATGCAAAGAACTCAACTGTTATTTTATATCTTAAAGGTGATGTAAAACCAGCTGAACAACCAAAACCATAATCTAAAATCAACTTATAAACCTGCGCAGAAATCTTTATGCGCAGGTTTTTTTATTTATACATATGAACAAGTTTTTATTTTTAGTTACTCTGGCCTTTTTTACACTAAATGTAAAGGCGCAATCCACAGAGAAAAAAGACAATGAGCCCAAAGCTACCATTGAATTTGAATCTTTAATCTTCGATTTTGGAAAAATCTATGATGGAAAACCTGCTGAACATGAATTTGTCTTTGTAAACAAAGGAAAAGCACCCTTGATTTTAAGCAATGTTCAACCTGGTTGTGGTTGCACCACGCCAGAATGGCCACGTGAGCCTATCATGCCCGGACAAAAATCTAAAATCAAAGCTATTTATAATGCAGGTTCGTTTAGGGGGCCTTTCTCTAAAGGAATTACCGTTCAATCGAATGCCGCTAATGGCAATCAACAATTAACCATAAAAGGCACTGTTGAGGATACTCCTAAACAGCCTCAATCTCCTGTAAAAATTGATGTTGGAGGAGGATTTTAACGTAAATCTATTACTTCAACTCCTGGATATTTTTTTACATCAAAGACAAATTGATTGTCTTCAAATTTAATATTGGGCACCTGATTAGTTACACTGTAATTATGAATGGTGCCCGTTTTTTCAAATACCTGTGAGTTTAAAATAGTTTGGTTGGTCTTATCTACCGTAAGCTTAATCTTAAAGAACTTTTTCTTCTTATCCTTAGGCGTTAACTCCATCATTACAATTTCTTTATTCCCTTCCTTCTTGGTCTCAAGCGTCTTGTAAATGAAGCCTTTGCCATACATCGTAAAAATATCATCCATCCTAATAGCACCTTCTTTAGGCGTATAATTATTAATTTGCACCTCATTTACTTCCCTGCTGTAGGTCCAAATGGTTTTATTGTCACAAATAATCAATTGATTGGCAATGTCTAATCTAAATTTATTGCCTTTTACTAAGATATTGCCCTTTTGTTTTTCAATACTTTTTTGCTGTTTATTTTCAATGGTATAAACAAAATCAGCCTTTATGGTTTTAAATGCTTTGTATCTCTTGCTAATACGCTCAATGAGCTTCTCAGCATCGTTTTGTTTGGCTACTTGTGCGTTTCCTATGTTAAAAAGAAACAAAGCCATGCATGTTATCAAAATGTTTTTCACGGTGCAAATATTTGATTATTAATCCGAAATTGGGAGTTAAAATTATAAAAATGATATCTATCAGTTAGATACAATAAACGCTCCAAGGTTTAAAGAGTTTTCAAAACCTCATCCAATTCGGCCTCAGTTTTAACAATTACTTCGCGAGCTTTGCTGCCTTTAAACGGACCCACAATCCCAGCTTTTTCTAATTGATCAATCAATCTCCCTGCTCGGTTATAACCTAAATTTAACCTCCTTTGAATGAGCGATGTCGACCCCTGTTGATGTACCACAATCAGTCGCGCGGCCTCTTCAAATAAGCTGTCGCGGTTCTCATTGTCAAAGCCTTCTCCACCACCCAAGTCTTCATTTTCGGTCTGAACCAAAGGCAATTCATAAGGTTCACGGCCTTGCTGACTCCCAATAAACTCCGTAATTTTTTCAACCTCTGGTGTATCCACAAAAGCACATTGCAACCTTATTAAATCGTTGCCATTGCTAAACAACATATCTCCTTTACCTATTAATTGGTCTGCCCCATTGGCATCCAAAATAGTGCGCGAGTCAATTTTTTGAGAAACCCTAAATGCCAAACGAGCCGGAAAATTGGCCTTAATGGTACCTGTAATAATATTTACACTCGGCCTTTGAGTAGCAAGTATTAAATGTATGCCAATGGCCCTTGCCAACTGTGCCAAACGGGCAATTGGAAATTCAACCTCCTTGCCAGCTGTCATCATTAAATCTGCCAACTCATCAATCACCACTATAATATAAGGCAAATACCTGTGCTTAATTTTTTCTGTAGGTGGCAAGCGCCTACTAATAAATTTAGCATTGTATTCCTTTAAATTTCGCACCTGCGCATCCTTCAACAAATCATACCTATCATCCATTTCCTTACACAAGGAATTTAAAGTATGAATCACCAATTTGGTATCCGTTAAAATCGCATCTTGGTCGCCAGGTATCTTAGCCAAAAAATGCCGCTCAATGGTCTTATAAATATTAAGCTCAACCTTCTTTGGATCAACCAAAACAAACTTAATTTGCGACGGATGCTTCTTATATAATAAGGATGCCAACACACAATTTAATCCTACAGATTTACCCTGTCCCGTTGCCCCCGCCATCAATAAATGTGGCATCTTTGCCAAATCCGTCACAAAAACCTCATTGCTAATGGTCTTGCCAAAAGCAATAGGCAAATCCATTTCTGCATGAATAAACTTGGGAGAAGAAAGCACAGAACGCATACTCACCATGGCCGGATTTGCATTTGGAACCTCAATACCAATGGTACCTCTGCCCGGAATAGGAGCAATAATACGAATGCCCAATGCCGCTAAACTCAAAGCAATATCGTCTTCCAAGTTTTTAATCTTGGCAATGCGCACCCCATCTTGCGGAATAATTTCATATAAAGTTACGGTGGGACCAATGGTAGCAGATATTTTCTTAATGCCAATGCCATAATTCTTGAGGGTTTCCTCAATCATGCGCGTTTTTTCACTTAGTTCTGCACTCTCAACCCTAGCTTTGTTGTCGCCATAATCGTTCAACAAATCGAGAGTAGGGAATTGATAATGGCTATAGTCTAAAGTGGGGTCGTATGGTGTGGTTAAGCCGCTATGCGCAGGGGCTGCATCTGTTTCAATCAATTCCTCTTCTGGTGTTTCCTGTACCTGCAAAACCAATCCGCTGTCTGTGGTTAAGCCAGTATTTATTTCGGTCTGAACCAACGCCTCTTCGGGTTGCTCAAAAGTTAACTCAGGCATTTCTACCGGAAGTTCTGGAGTGCCTCTCATTTCTTCCACCTCATCTGGCACGCTTTCATTGATTTCTAGCACCAAGTTATCAGAAACAGGTAAGGTAGTTTCTTCTATGGCAGCCTCAACAGGTATTGGCGCAGGCTCCGGTACCACGGGCTCTTCCACTTGCTTTTGGGTCAGAACGAAATCATTGCCATCTAGTGGTTCATCCTCTATTGTGCTTGAGGTCACAAATCCTTCTTGTTCCTTAATTGCGTTTTCATTGCTGGTTTCAAGCACAGGTTTGGGTGCATAAAATTTGATGTTAAAAACAGCAATCAAAAAGATTAGCAAATACGCTGTTAGGGCAAATCCTAAACCAGCATATCCTATTAAACCTTTTAAGTATAGATAAGTAAAATGTCCAAACGAACCTGCAAGAATAGGAGCAGCATTGTGGAACAAAAATGCCATGGTGAGTGAAAGCCATATTCCTCCAAAAAAGCTATAGCGCAAGGTTTTGGCAATGGGAATGGGTTGAAGATTGGTAAGCAACAAAATGCCTAGAAGGAAAAAGATAAGTACAAATGCAAATGAGGCTATTCCAAATCCTTTGTAAATAAAAATATAGCTAAGCCAGGCACCCAATAATCCTAAAATATTATCTGCAATATTAGGTTGCGTTTCGCTTAACATTCCCCAAGAAATAGACCGCACCAAACTTTGGTCGTCTTCCCACGAGCTAAAAAAAGATAGGCTCGAAACGAACAGAAAAAGGGAGAGAAACACAAAAAAGATTCCCGCCGATTTTAAAAATCGTTCATCCGACAGAAATTTCAAATATTGTTTTTTACTGCCTTTAGGTGCTTCCTTTTTGGGTTTCGACCTAGGTTCTACCGTTTGGTCTTGTTCTGGAAACTCTTGGATGTCACCAAATATCAATTTATTTTCTTTCGCCTTCTTTGCCATTTTTCTCAAAGTACGAATCTACCTATTCTATTTCTTTTTAATTAAAATTTAGTTAACCAATTCACATCCTTTTTTAAAATGTTCTAATTAAGAAAACAAATTGGGCAAAATCCCTTATTTTCGAGGAAAATTTGACTACATGAATGAAGTAATAGTATTGTTTCTGGAGATTACAAAATATCTTATTCCAGCATTAATTGTTTTTGTGATTACGTATTATCAATTTAAGATTTTTTTTGATACAGAGTATGAAAAACGTATGATGGATTTGAAATCGGAACAGATTAAAACCATGCAGCCTTTGCGTTTACAAGCATATGAGAGATGCATTTTGTTAATGGAGCGTATGAGTCCAGAAAGTTTGGTGATGCGCACCCACAAGCCTGGCATTAGTGCATCTCAATTAAAGATAGAGTTAATTGCTGCCATCAACTCAGAATATAACCACAATTTATCTCAACAATTATATGTGTCGGCTCAGGCTTGGCAAGTTATACGCGTGGTGAAAGAAGAAATGATTAACCTCATTAATACTGCCTATTCAGATTTGGGTCCAAACGCAGTGGGTTTAGATTTAAGCAAGGCCATTTTTGAGCTTTTGATAAAAATAGAATCCTTGCCAACACACAAGGCTTTAGCTTTTATTAAAAAAGAATTTGATTTGGTATTTGGTTAATCATTAAGGCTTATCATGAGCGAGAAAAAATTTATCACCGATTCTGAAATAGAAATCAAAGAAATTTATACAGGGAAAGATGCAGCAGAGATGCCTGGCGAATTTCCTTATACCCGTGGTGTACAAAAGGACATGTACAGAGGCAGGCTCTGGACTATGCGCCAGTACGCAGGGTTTAGCACAGCAGAAGAAAGCAATAAGCGTTATAAGTACTTATTGGCCAATGGTACCATGGGTTTAAGTGTGGCTTTTGATTTGCCAACACAAATTGGCTATGATAGCGATCATGCTATGAGTGAGGGTGAAGTTGGTAAAGTGGGTGTTGCCATAGATTCTTTAAAAGATATAGAAACCTTATTTGATGGAATTGAATTGGAGAAAATTACTACCTCCATGACCATCAATTCTACTGCATCAACCTTATTGGCATTTTACATTGCTTTAGCTAAAAAGCAAGGTGCAGATATTAAGAAAATTAGTGGCACCATACAGAATGATATTTTAAAGGAGTATGCAGCCAGGGGGACATATATTTATCCGCCAAAGCCAAGTATGCGTATCATTACAGATATTTTTGAATACTGCAGCAAAGAGGTGCCTAAATGGAATACCATTTCTATTTCTGGTTACCATATTAGAGAAGCGGGTTCAACGGCTGTGCAAGAAATTGCGTTTACTTTAGCTAATGCAAAATCTTACTTAAAGGCTGCTATTGATAAGGGTTTAGATATTGATGTATTTGGTCAGCGTTTGAGTTTCTTCTTTAATGCGCACAATAACTTTTTTGAAGAGATTGCAAAGTTTAGAGCTGCAAGAAGAATGTGGTCTAAAATGGCAAAGGACATGGGTGCTAAAAATCCTAAAGCCATGATGTTGCGGTTTCATACACAAACGGGTGGAGCTACTTTGCAAGCGCAACAACCAGAAAATAATATCATGCGGGTAACCTTGCAAGCACTTGCTGCTGTAATGGGTGGCACCCAAAGTTTGCATACCAATGGCTTTGATGAGGCATTGAGTTTGCCAACAGAAAATGCGGCACGTACTGCTTTGCGCACGCAACAGATTATTGCTTTTGAAAGTGGGGTAATAGATACGGTTGACCCAATGGGTGGAAGTTATTTTGTGGAAGAACTAACCAATCAAATTGAAGCAGCAGCATGGGCATATATTGAAAAGATAGATGCCATGGGTGGTTCGGTTTCTGCCATTGAACAAGGCTATATGCAAAAGGAAATTGCCGATGCGGCCTACAAGTATCAAATGGCAATAGAGCATGAAGAAAAGATTATTGTTGGGGTAAATAAGTTTGGTTCTGAGCATGATGTAATGCCTCCTATTATGCGTGTGGATGATAGCATCCGAATTGGACAAATGGAGAAGCTAAAACAACTCAGAGCAGAGCGCAACAATGATTTGGTTCAGACCGGATTGGGCCAAATAAAACAGGCCGCCACAGATGGTACCAATGTAATGCCATTCATTATTGAAGCGGTAGAAAACTATACCACCTTGGGCGAAATTGCCGACACCTTTAGGGACGTCTTTGGCGAGTACAGGGCGTAATTTATTTTATTTTTTTGCGTTTGGTGATTGTTGCTTTAATGTAAGCAAGAAAATCAAATGCAAATTTTTTGTTCAAACTTTTATCTGCTTTTTTTGATTGGCTCTTTTTGGGGCTGCAATGAGCCTGTTGTTCCTCCAAAGGAGGTATTAGCAACGACCATACATGTAAATCATAAACGAAATTTTGAGTTAAGTAGGAGTAGGGCAAAAGAGGCTTTTACGTATTGTAAGTCTAAAAATTTTAATACAAATTTTTGCATTTTAATTGACATGGGTGTGCACTCTGGATTGAAGCGTTTTTTTGTTTGGGACTTTAATAGAGATACCATTACTCATAGTTTTCTTGTGGGACATGGTTGTTGTGATAACCCGTGGAATGCCGATTATTCTAAGGATGCGCCAAGCTTTAGCAATCAAGATGGAAGTCATTGTTCTTCTTTAGGCAAATATAAAATAGGCGAGAGAGCTTATAGTGATTGGGGTGTACATATAAAATATGTATTGCATGGTTTAGATGTAAGCAATAGCAATGCATTAAATAGGTATATTGTTTTTCATTCTTGGGAGGTGGTTTCAGATGAGGAGGTTTATCCAAATGGAACTCCCGAGGGTTGGGGTTGCCCAACAATTTCAAATAAAAGTTTTCTAAAACTCGATCCCATTCTTAAGGCAAGTAATAAGCCTGTTTTGATGTGGATTTATAAGAGTGAATAAGTGGCACAGTTGAACAAGTTTGGGTCAACTTTTGTTCATGTAAATGTTATACAGAAGCTTGTATTTTTTTGGTATATTTGGTACATGAAAAATAAGGTTTTCTTTTTGTTTTTGCTTGTGTTTGCGGCCTGTGGCACGCAGTATCAAGTTAAAGAACAAAGCAGGCAGAATATAAAAGTTAAAGGCGATTCCTTGGGCGCTTTGGATCAAACCGTAACCCAAATGATTTTGCCATACAAATTGGCATTAGATAGTCAGATGAATGTGCTTGTTATTGAAGCTGTAGAAGATTTAAAGAAGGATAATCCAGAAGGTTCCTTGGGAAATATGGTTTGCGATGTGCTCATGCAATATGCTGCTAAGCAAAATTTACAGGCAGATTTTTGTGTGTTAAATAATGGCGGATTAAGAATTCCTTTGTTATATAAAGGTGCGGTTACAGTAAGGACGCTTTTTGAATTAATGCCTTTCGATAATCAATTGGTTTTGGTTAAAATTAGTGGAAGCAAATGCGTTGATTTGTTTTCTTCTATTGCTGTGGCAAACGGTACTCCCGTTTCTGGCTTGCGCATGGAAATTAGCAATCAGCTTGCAACGCAGGTCTCTATTGGTGGAGAGGTATTTGATGTTAAAAAAGATTATTGGATTTTAACAAGCGATTATTTGGCCAATGGGGGCGATAAAGCAGAGGCATTGCTCAATCCAATAGAAAGAAAGGATACGCAAAAATTGTTGCGCGAGGTGCTCATTGCCCAATTAACGGAAATGAATGCAAAGGGCGAAAAACTAAAATCAATACTAGATGGAAGAATTAGCAAAAAATAGTCGCAAAGATTTTATCAAAAAGACCATTTATTTGGTAGGTTTTGGGGCCCTAGCAAATTCACCTATACGCGTTTTGGCTCGGTCTGAACCGAAATCCTTGCTGGTATTACACACGAATGATTGGCACTCAAGAATTGAGCCTTTTCCTTCCATTGATAAAAATTGGGGCGGACAAGGTGGGGCGGCAGCACGAGCAAGTTTAATTAAGAAGATACGTGCTAAGGAGGGCGAGATTCTTTTGTTAGATGCTGGTGATATTTTTCAAGGAACACCCTACTTTAATTTTTATGGAGGCGAATTAGAGTACCGATTGATGAGTGAAATGGGTTACGATTGTGTAACCTTGGGTAACCACGATTTTGATAATGGCATTCATGGATTAATTAAACAAATGCCGCATGCAAAATTTGATTTTGTAAATGCCAATTACGATTTCTCTAAAACAGCACTGAATGGGAAAATTAAGCCCTATCAAATTTATAGGAAAAACGAACTTAAAATTGGGGTGTTTGGGCTTGGAATTGAGCTAAAGGGTTTGGTGCCAGATAAGTTGTATGAAGGTGTGGTTTACAATGATCCAATTTTAGTGGCAAATAAAATAGCAGAAGAATTAAAGCTAAGAAAAAAATGCGATTTGGTAATTTGTCTTTCTCATTTAGGATTTAAATACAAAGATAAAAAAGTAAGTGATGAGGTTTTGGCAACACAAACGCAAAATATTGACTTAATAATTGGCGGACATACGCATACATTTTTACCAGAGCCGCTCGTCTACTCCAATGTTATCAACAAAAAGGTATGTGTAAATCAAGTAGGATGGGCGGGTTTACAAGTGGGTCAGCTAAAGTACACTTTTGAACCCTTTGTTAACACTGCCAATGAGGTGCAAAGCCGTTTGTTTTCACTAACAAACACTCAAATTGAAGTCTAAGTTAATTTTTTGTTATGGCTGATAGCCCTTTTGTTTATTGATGTCTTGAGCTATTGTGATGAAATTGTAAATAAATACACTACATGTAAAAAGTGACAACCAAAAATTTATTTTCAAACATTATTTAAGAGTGTTAAAAATCAGTGGGTAATTTTTTTTAAGCACTTTTTTACGAAAAATAATGTTGAAAACGTTTTGATGTGTGAACTTTTTTGGTCATTTTTACTTCCGATTATGAAAGAGATTATAACAGTAGAAAAAACGTGCGAAGATGTTTGGAATGGAATTCTCAAATTGATCCAAGACAATGTGCCTGCTCAAAGTTTTAAAACTTGGTTTGAACCTATTAAACCTATTAAATTAGATAATAAGGTATTGACAATTCAAGTACCTAGTCAGTTTTTTTACGAATGGCTAGAAGAGCACTATGTAAGTTTACTTAAAAAGACTTTAAAACAAGAATTAGGTGTGGGTGCTCGCTTAGAGTATAATATTATAGTAGAGAATGGAACGGGTAATTCTAGTCCATATGTAGTTAACATTCCAGGTAGCACAAGTTCAAAATCAGATTTACAACAAAGCAGTGTAGGAATTAATCTTAATCCTAGTATCAAAAATCCTTTTATTATCCCAGGAATTAAAAAGGTAAACATAGATAGTAACCTTAACCCTAACTTAACCTTCGATAATTTTATTGAAGGTGATTGCAACAGACTTGCTCGCAGTGCAGGTATTGCAGTTGCTAATAAGCCAGGTGGAACTTCTTTTAATCCATTGATGATTTTTAGCGAAACTGGCTTAGGAAAAACCCATTTGGTTCATGCCATTGGAAATTTAATCAAGCAAAACAGTCGCAACAAAATTGTTTTATATGTACCGGTAGAAAAATTCATGAATCAGTTTGTAGATGCCATTCGCAATAACTCAAACCAAGATTTCATTAATTACTACCAGCAAATAGATGTATTAATTGTAGACGATGTTCAGTTTTTAGAGAACAAACAAAAAACACAAGAAATATTCTTTACCATTTTCAACCATTTACATCAGCAAGGCAAACAAATCATTCTTACAAGTGATCGTGCACCTAAAGATTTAAAGGGAATGGATGAGCGTTTGTTGAGTAGGTTTAAATGGGGCTTATCGGCAGATTTGCAAACGCCAGATTTTGAAACTCGTTTGGCTATCTTAGAATATATGATGTACAATGATGGCATTTCTCTAAACAGAGAAGTGGTAGAATATGTATCTCATAATATTAATACCAATGTGCGCGAATTGCAGGGAGCTTTGGTTAGTTTATTGGCACAAGCCAGTCTTAACCGCAAAGAGGTTAATATTGATTTGGCTAAACAAATTCTCAAGAATTTTGTAAAGAACAATACCCGCGAAATTTCTATTGAATATATTCAAAAATTGGTGTGCGATTATTTTACCATTCCGGTTGAACAGGTAAAGTCTAAAACACGTAAGAGAGAAATTGTACAAGCGCGCCAGATATCTATGTTTTATGCCAAAGATTTAACCAAGTCGTCTCTTAAAACCATAGGTATGCATTTTGGAGGTAGAGATCACTCAACGGTTATTCATGCTTGCCAAACGGTAAACGATTTGATGGAAACCGACAAAAAGTTTAAGGCAGACATCGACGAAATAGGAAAGCGTATTAAAATGAATTTAGTATAATAAAAAAGGCTTCTATAGGAAGCCTTTTTTATTATAAATAAGTTTGTTAGAAGAAGGCTTGCTCGTTTTTACTTGTTGGCTTTTACCCTAAACAAATTTAATTAAACCAAAAAAGGCTTTTTGTACCAGTTAGTTTATTTAAATAATTTAAAGAACATGGAAATAGCAATAGTGGTGGCGGCAGACCAAAACAATGGCATTGGAAAGGATAATCAATTGCTATGTCACCTGCCCAACGACCTTAAATATTTTAAGAAAGTAACTACAGGACATGCCATTTTAATGGGTAGAAAAACTTTTGATTCTATTGGCAAACCTTTGCCAAACCGCATCAATATGGTGCTATCAAAAACAGTAAAAGAAATTCCGGGCTGTTTGGTATTTCCTGATATTGAATCGGCTAAAGAATATGCCTTGGTTCAGAACATACCTGTTTTATTTATCATTGGGGGTGATAGTATTTATCAGCAGTCATTAGCCATTTGCCACAAGGTTTACCTTACCAGAATTCATCATAGCTTTGAGGCAGATGCATTTTTTCCAGCACTGCCCCCACAAGATTGGAAGTTAACTTTGAGTGAAGCCCATGAAATAGATGATAAAAACGCCTATGCCCACACTTTTGAAGTGTATCAAAACCTAAAGCAATTGCAATAAACTTTATATTTGCATCATGATGAATATTCTTTTAATTGGTTCAGGCGGAAGAGAACATGCCTTTGCCATGCAACTCACAAAAAGCGAGCGCTGTAAGCAACTATATGTGCTTCCTGGCAATGCCGGCACCGCGCAACATGGAATAAATGTTTCTATTAATCCCAACGATTTTAAAGCCATTGGTGATTTTTGTTTAACACATCAAATTGAATTATTAATTGTTGGTCCAGAAGACCCTTTGGTAAAAGGTTTAAAAGATTTTTTTCTGTCTGATCCAAGCCTTCAGAATATAGTTTTTGTGGGTCCAGATAAAACAGGTGCCCAAATGGAAGGTAGCAAAGATTGGAGCAAGTCTTTTATGCAGAAGTATGGTATCCCAACGGCTGCTTACAAAACTTTTACCAAAGATAATTTACAAGAAGGATTGGCCTATTTAGATACACACAGTTTGCCAATTGTGCTTAAGGCAGATGGATTAGCCGCGGGTAAGGGAGTTTTAATTTGTGAGGACCGCGAAGAGGCAAAAACAGAATTGCGGTTAATGATAGAAGAGCAAAAATTTGGGGATGCAAGTTCAAGAGTAGTTGTTGAAGAATTTTTGAGTGGAATAGAGCTTTCTGTATTTGTTTTAACAGATGGCACGCATTATTTGGTATTGCCTTCGGCAAAAGATTATAAGCGAATAGGAGAGGGAGATAAGGGCTTAAATACAGGTGGCATGGGCGCTATTAGTCCGGTACCTTTTGCAGATATAGCATTTATTGATACGGTAGAAGAAACCATTATTAAGCCTACCATTGAGGGATTAAAGGCAGAGCATATTCATTATGTTGGTTTTATTTTTATTGGACTTATGAATGTGAATGGAGTGCCAAAAGTAATAGAGTATAACAGCCGCATGGGAGACCCAGAAACAGAAGTGGTTTTGCCAAGAATACAAAATGATTTAGTTGATTTGATGTGGGCTGCTGGTACTGGCACTTTAGATAAAATTGATTTGCAACTTGACCCAAGAACCGCCGTTACGGTAATGCTTGTTTCTGAAGGTTACCCTGGAGATTTTGAGCGTGGCAAGGTAATGAGTGGTTTAAATTTGGTACAAGATTCTACCTTGTATCATGCAGGCACCAAACAAGGTGATAACGGAGAGGTATTGAGTAATGGTGGCAGAGTAATAGCAGTAACTTCGTTTGGTTCAAACATCCAAGAGGCGCTTGCAAAAAGCTTGGCAAGTGCAGAATTGGTTCAGTACGATAACAAGTATTATAGACGCGATATTGGGTACGAATTTATTTAGTAGGGCATTATGTCTGCAGTAGGCTAAAGGTAGTAGCATAAATATCCTTTAGAAGTTGAATGATGTTTGTGAAAAAAAAGAGGCTGTCACCCTAGTGGATAACAGCCTCTTTTTTTATGGATGTTTAATCCTTATTTCTTTTTAGTTTTTGCTGGAACGAAATCTGGTAAAGCTTTGATTTCAGCTTGCAATCTTTCGTTGCTTTTTTGGTAAGCTTCGTCGTTGCCTTCTTTAGCTAATTCTATTGACTTATTGCTGGTTTCAATGGCACCGTTATAATCTTTTAATCCTTTTTGGATTTTGGCCTTTAATAACAAAACCCAGTATGCTTTAGGATTGGCTTCTACTGCTTTATTTACCCATACCAATGCTTGGTTCAAATCTTTGTTGTTTTCATAGTAATAGTTCGCAGCACCAAAGTATGGACGAGAATCTTTGCCCATTACATCGCCAATTTGTTTAGTGATGCGATCATCGTAAAAGCTCATGATTTTAAGTCTTACGGTGGTTTGTTCCCACTTAATAACTAAATCGGCAGCATCGTTGCGAATATTGTTTAATTCAATGGTAAAAGTTTCGCAATAGTCGTTTAGCTTTTCTGTTTTCACTGTAAAGCGAGCTACATCATTTTCTTTTTTATAAGCATCTTCGCTAGTAACGGTAAGGTCTTTGGTAAGAATAATTGTCCACTCGCTTTCTCCAGGATAACTCAATAAACCGTATTTACCTGCTTTTACATCAGTTCCGTTTATTTTAACGTCTTCGCCAAAATTAATGGTGGTTGCCGAGTTGGCACCTGTTCTCCAAAATTTTCCAAAAGGTACAACCTCGCCAAAAACTTTTCTGCCTTTAGCAGAAGGACGTGAGTAGCTGAGTTCAATTTTTGAGGTAGCAAAATTTTGAGAAATAGTTGCTGCTGGACTAGGTTGTGGGAAAGGGATGGATTGTGCAGATGCGCTACCCAGAGAAAGGCAAGCCGCAAAACTGGCTAATAGTATAAACTTTTTCATAATAATTAATTTGGTGCAATTTACTTTTTCAAACCAAAATAAATAGCTTTAGTTTTGGACAATATGAAAAATAAACCCGAATTATTTAGTTTCATGGAGAATATAAAAGACATTTTAAATATGCCAATTACCAAGGGCAAATCTGTTTGGATAGCAGATACTGCGCGTGTTTTTGGTAGAGTTAGTTTAGGTGATCATTGTTCTATATGGTTTGGTGCGGTATTGCGCGGCGATGCCGATAATATTACAATTGGTCACCGTAGCAATGTGCAGGAAAATGCGGTAGTGCATGTTGATCCAGGTTATCCAGTGGTGATTGGCGAAGATTGTATTATTGGTCATGGAGCCATTATACATGGCGCACAAATGGGAAACAATGTTTTGGTGGGCATGCATGCAACTGTTTTAAACGGAGCCAAAATTGGCAATTTTTGCATTATTGGTGCCAATGCCCTTGTTACAGAAGGTATGCAAATTCCAGATTATTCTATTGTAATGGGCTCGCCTGCCAAGGTGGTAAAGCAACTTAGTGAGGTCCATATTCAAAAAGTAAAGTTAAATGCCTTGGCCTATGTAGAACTATCCAAGCAATATTTGGCACATTATCCTAAAGAAGAAAAGTAGGACTAACAAAAATAGGAGCAGGTATTAGGCAATAAAGAAGCGCATGTTTGTTCTTCTCCCAAAAGTGGGATTTAGGAGATCTCTTACATGATTTAGTATGACAATTTTCTTAGCTTATTGTTGTGCTTCCCACTCATGTTTTAACAAAGAATAGCAAACAGAATCTTCGTTTTTCCCATTCACGCAGTAATCCTCACGCATAATGCCTTCGCGTATAAACTTGTATTTCTCAACCAACTTTTTAGAGGCAATATTTTCTTCTGCAATAAGCGCTTCCACCCTATGTAAATTTAACTTGTTAAAGCCATGATTCAATACATGTTGAAGCGCTTCTCCCATATAACCTTTTCGTTTATCGGTATCGTTTTTAAGTGAATAAAATAGTTCAGCCCTGCGGTGCGTATTGTTCCATGTATGAAATCCGCACTCGCCCAAAACATGCTTGTTTTCTTTGTCAATCAGTAAAAAATAAAACACCGAAATGCGATGCGTCTCCATGCCTTTTTCTGCCATGTGTTTCAACTGTAGAAAAGCCTCTTCGTTTATGTTAAAATAAGCTTGCACTTCTGCTGCACTTTGGGTGTTTAACAAGTGGTTAATTATATGAGGTGTTATGCTTTTTAGCAATAACCTTTTGGTGTGTATTTCAATTTGTGTTTCCATATGTACTTCTTCGTTTATTTTTTATCCCATATTTCGGTTCGAACCGACCCCAAATAATTGCCTGATAGCAGCAAGATGCGCAAATAAAACTAAGGGCACAACTATGGAGGGAAGCCAATTGAAGGGAAAATAAAGTACCGCAATATTGGGCTGCTCAAAGGCAAATTGCTGAAACGCAAAAGGGGCCGATAAAACAGCATGGATAACAATGTTTAAGAGTAGGCCAATGCACAAGAAATTCCAAATTAACATAAGCTTGTTTGAAAGCACTTTTTTATGATAGCCAAAGTAGTATACGAGTGGAGCAGTAATGCCAGAAATGATATCAAAATTTCTGCCCTCAAAGGTCATGAGTTGTGGGACCATTTTTTCTATAGATAACCACAATAAAACCAGCTCTACAGGAATTCTAACGATATGCAAAATGTATAAGTATTTTAGGTTTAACGAATCAATAAATGCTTTGCCTTTTTTTGTGTTGAATAAAAATATAATGAAGGCCATGGGCGGCAAAACCATCAACAAAAATCGAGGAGGAACAGTATTGGCGTTTAAATAAAATTCTGATACACCCATGGCCATTTGAAACAACATCCATAGCACAATGCCTATAAGCCACACCTTAGAATAATTGCTGGCTGTATAAAATAAGTATACCACTAAAAAGGCACTCAAGGTAAAAACGAGTCCAATGTGAAAAGGGAGTTGTTCCATGGGTTAAGGATTTTGTAAAACTCAAATATATTTATGTTGATCAATCTTTTTAACATGAAGCAAAAGAATCAAGGTCAAATTTTAACGATCGTTTTCTTAATTCATTCTTAAATCATTCTTTAAACATTCTTAAATCAATTAGTAAAGTACTTTATGCAAAATATTTATCTTAATTTACATCATGAAGTTAAGCGTATAGATGCAATTGTAATTTTTATGTATTGGTTATAAGTATGTTATATTGCTTCTCTAACTTTAGCTTCTGTGTAAATGTATATACCATTATAACAAACTAAAACTGCTATGAAAAAACTTATCCTAAAATTATTTATGGTCGCAATGCTTGCGGCTATGAGTTCACTTGATGCCTTTAGTGCTTGCCAAGCATCTTTTTCTAAAACTATTAACGGACTGACTGTTAATTTTCAAAACACATCAACCTATACTTATACACCACACTATTATTGGATTTTTGGTGATGGAACATTCTCAACTGCAAAAGACCCAAGTAAAACCTATGCAACAGCAGGCTATAAAAGTGTGCGTTTGTATGTTTCAGATTCAAGTGGTAGCAGTTTAATGTGCGGTTCTACTGTACTAGATACATTTGTTTTAGTTTCTGGTGCTCCAACTTGTAATGCCTCATTTGCATTTTTTGCCAATTATTTAATTGTTTCCTTTACAAATATGTCAACCAGTTCAGCAGGTGGTTCGCAGACACATTATAGGTGGGATTTTGGCGATGGAACTAATTCTATGGCAACCCACCCAACCAAGGCTTATGCAACAGGTGGGGTTAAGGTAGTGACATTAATTCTTTACGATTCTGCCACAGCATGTATTTCTACCTTTACAGATACTTTAATTTTAAATAGCGGTAGCAGTAATTGCGTCGCCAATTTTACAAAAAACATAAGCGGCTTAACAGTAAATTTAACCAATACTTCCCTAAATGGAAATGGCACTTCATCTGGTTTAGCTTATTATTGGTACTTTAGTGAAGGTCCTGCTTTAAATACTGGATTTGTTAAAAATCCGGTTAAGACTTTTACTTCTTACGGAGTAAAATTTATCCAGCTTCAAATATTTGATTCTATTACCAATTGTACTTCTACCAAAACAGATACATTTAATTTATCTTCTGGTGCCCAAACTTGCAGTGCTTCATTTACCTACAATATCAGTGGCTTAAATGTTTCCTTTTATAACACTTCAAGTTCAACCTCAAGTATCCCTAAAATTAATTATTTGTGGAACTTTTCTGATGGTACCAGTTCAACTGCAACTCATCCAAACAAAACATTTTCTACCGCTGGGTTTAAAATTGTGAAGTTAACCTTGTATGATTCCTCAACATCCTGTATTGCAATTTTTACAGATACCTTGTTGTTAAGTGCCACAGGCAGCTCTTGTACTGCAAAATTTAGCAAAACTGCTACAGGTCCCTTTTCATATAGTTTCACCAATATGTCGACCAATACAAATGGTACTCCAAATGGCTTAACCTATAGGTGGGTTTTTAGTGATAGCACTATTGCTACAACCTTACATGCAAATAAAACATTTACTTCTACAGGTTTTAAATGGGTAGATTTAGAAATTAAAGATCCTTCAACTGGTTGTTATTCTCATAAATCAGATTCATTTTTAGTGAGTGGCAATGCCATGTGTAATGCAGATTTTACCAAAAGTATTAATGGCTTAACTGTTACCCTCACCAATACTTCTGTAAATACCAATGGATCGTCTGTTGGACTTTCATACTTTTGGTATTTTGACGATGGGACAACCTCTACGCAAAAAAATCCAGTAAAAACATTCGCTACTGGCGGACCAAGAATCATTGAACTTACCATTTCAGATAGCTTGCAGTCTTGTTATGATGCAAAATACGATTCTGTTTTCTTGGTGGCTCCAACTCCATTATGTAGCGCAAGCTTTACCATGGCCATAGACACTTCAACGCCGTTTAATTTCTTCTTGTTAAACACCAGTTTGGTTCGACCAAATTCTACCTTCTTGTGGAACTTTGGAGATGGAACTTCTAGCACCTCTATGACCCCTTCTCATACCTATGCAAATTTTGGTTCCTACTTGGTTTGTTTAACTGTATCAGATTCTTTATGCACCAGTGTATTCTGCGATAGCGTAGGTATGGATTCTACCGGTATATTGTTAAAAGGTGGTGCATTTGGATTTCAAACATTAGACTATACAACAAAAGCTGGTTCTAATGGCTTAGCGCAAGAGTTCGGTTCGAACCAATATGCCGTTTACCCTAACCCTAGCAATGCCATTTTTAATGTAGAAACTAACCTTAAATCGGCCTCGCCAATTACTTACCAGGTAACAGATATTTCCGGAAAAATTGTACTCACAAAATCTATTCTTGTTCCAGCAGGTAAACACGCCGAAGCCCTAGATTTAAGCGATGTTCAGGCATCTATTTATTTCTTAAGCATATCATCTAATGAGGGAATAAGCACCCTTAAGATTATCAAAAATTAAGTCGGCATGACCGAGGCTGAGCTCATAAATGGTTGTATTGCGAATGATAGACGTTGCCAAAATCAACTCTATAAGCAATACTTTCCATTTATGAGCAAAATTGCTGTAAGGTATTACGAAAACAAGGATGATGCTGTGGCCAGCATCAATTTAGCTTTCCTCAAATTATTGCAAAATATCAAGCAATACGATACCTCATTTGCATTATCTACCTATCTAGGAAGAATACTCATCAATACCATTCTAACAGATATAAAAGCGAAATCAAAATATAGCTTGCTGTTTTTAGAAGAAGATGAGAATGTTTATGCGCACGAGTTTGTCATCAACGAATCTGAGCATCAATTAGCCTATGTAGATATTTTAAAAGTAATATTCTGTTTACCCATTTTGCACCGCAATACTTTTAACCTTCATGTAGTTGATGGGTATTCTCACAAGGAGGTTGCAAGCATGTTGGGCATTTCAGAAAATCACTCCAAATGGATTGTTCACGATTCAAGAAAGCGGATCATGAAAATGCTAAATGAAATGAACCAAACCATTGAGCGTCTTAAAAAGGTTTTGTAATGAAAAGGAAAGACATAAATACATTTATAAACGATAAGCTGGAACAGGAAACGGGCATTCCTTACAAGGAGGAATATTGGGATAGCATGAATGATTTGCTAAATGCCAATTTGCCTGTTGCTAAAACACCTTTCCAAACTTTAAAGGCTGCCTTTAAAGGACTGAGCATGGGTTTAAAGGTATTATATGTTAGTGCTGGCATATCCATCACTTTAGTTACAGGTTTCCTTGTTTTGAATACAAACACTAAATCAGACGATCAAAAAATGAGCTCGGTTCAAACCGAAATACAGCCACAAGCTACCCTTACAGAAAGTAATCCATTAGCCACAAAAGAGCTTGCAGAACAAGATGCTCTTAAGAATGATTATACGTATAAAGAACCATCGATTGATGCATCTAACAAAGCCAATAAGAAAGAGATATTGTCCTCGCAAAATCAAGATGCATACAATGAGTCAAATGCTAGTGTGTCCGAAGCAAATGTAACTAATGACAATGCAAATGCTAATGGGTTACCCAAGCATCAAAGCAAAGCCAATGAGGCTAGCTTAGAAAAGCGCCGGGAATCTTTAAATAAACAAAACTTGGCAAGTACAAAACTTACACAAAATGCAGCTGTTGGTAATACCTCAAAAGAAACAAATTCTTTAACAGGTGAGGTTACAAGTGAGGATGGCAATGATTTAAATGCTGCTGCTGAATCTAACCTATTCGCTGCATCAAATCCTTCCTCTCAAGTGCCTCATGCGGGCGAAGAGACCAGTCAACAAGCCTCTCAAACAACCAATATCAATGAGTTGGTTCGAACCAAACCCAATGAATTTTTGAAGCTAAACAAATTAACAATTGCAATACCTGTTGGACTCTCTCCAATTGAGTTGAAAGAAGTGGCTTTATTGCCTAGAAAGCAAAGAAATTTGCCTTTTAATCAGTTAAGCATTTCTGCTTTTGTAGGCGTAATAAAAGAAACAAAGGATGCTTCCCTTAACAAAGGAAATTTGAACTATGCATACCCAAGTAGTTTTCATGCACCCTATGGTGTACAGGCCGAAATTGGCTTTAAGAGGTTTGCGATAAAAACCGGATTGGCCTGGAGTAATTATGATTTACAGGTAAATAGTTCAAGAGCTCTCAACAAGTATAAGGTAGATACAACTTATGTAATTCTGGATCCAAAATATGGTACTACGCCATCGGGTAAGCCTTATGCTTTAATCAAAAGACAAATAGATTCTACGGTAGTTTCTACAGAAACAGAGAACTTGCAAGAGAAATATTCTTATCAGTTTTTAAGTGTGCCATTGGCCTTGCAATTTCAAATTCCCTATAAGCGATTTACTCTTATTTTAGAGGCAGGTACCTTGCATCATTTTATGGTTGCAAAGGCAAATGAAAGTACAATTTTAGTAAGCAACAATGAGAATAAGTTGTCGGTGCCTACATACCAAATGCAACTAAGTGGTGCATTGGGTTTGCGTTATGCTCTTAACCAAAATTGGGCTGTGGGTTGTCAGTATACCTTTGCTAAAAGCCTGCAGCAAAATGCCCTCAATATACCTGGTGATGCGCATTTGGGTATGTTTATGTTAACCCGCACCATTTGGTAAGGACTTAGTTTTTGAGGGGCTGTTTAAATTACTTTTGCTCATTGTAACATAGCTTGCTTTTGGTCAGTATTTTGTTGACAGACAATCCATGGTTGAAACGAAATTTTTAGTAACTTCGTTCTATGAACATTACACATAAGCCTATTGCCAAAGTGGGTGGTTTTATTGCCCTATTCTTGTTGATTTCTCTCAACTTTACTTTGCTTGCACAGAAGCCAGAAATAAAGCGAATAGACCCGCAATTCTGGTGGCACAACTTAGAAACGCGTGATTTGCAATTATGTGTTTATGGCAACAATGTGGCTGCCTATGAGGTAAAGCTAAAAACACAAGGCTTGGCAATTAAGGAGGTTCAGAAATTGGCCAATCCAAATTATCTAATGATTTACCTCGATTTGCAAAATTACCATGGCAAGGACTTTCAATTGGATTTTGTGTATGAGGGTAAGATAAAAACCGTGACATATGCTTTGCAAACTTTGCAAAAATTGCCGCATCAAATGGAGCCTGCAGATTTGGTTTACTTGGTTTATCCAGATAGGTTTAGCAATGGAGATATCAAGAATGATGCATTCCCTACTTTGCAACAAAAGACCGTAGCCCGCGATTCGTTGGGCGCACGCCATGGTGGCGATATCAAGGGAATTATCAACCACCTCGATTATTTTCAGGACCTTGGTGTAAGCACACTTTGGTTGAACCCAACACTCATCAACGATCAGCCTTCTTATAGTTATCATGGTTATGCCTTAACAGATCATTACTTAACAGATCCACGTTTAGGTTCGAACCAAACCTACAAGCAATTGGCCGATGAACTTCATAAGCGGGGAATGAAACTTATGATGGACATGGTGTCTAACCACATTGGCAGCAGGCATTGGATGTTCTTAGATATGCCCGACCCTTCTTTTGTGAACCAATGGACAGAGTTTACCAGAACTAATTATAGGGCAACTACCCATATGGACCCACATGCAAGTGAGTATGATAAAAAGCGCATGGTAGATGGTTGGTTCGATCAACATATGCCCGATGTAAATGAGCGCACTCCTTGGGTGGCCACCTACCTTATGCAAAGCTATTTGTGGTGGATTAATTATGCTGGCGTGGATGCCTTTAGAATTGATACCTACAGTTACAATGATGTAGATTTTATGAACCAATGTATGGGGTATATACAACGCGAGTACCCCGATTTTTATAGCACAGGCGAAATATGGGAACAAGCTGGTGTGCTGAATATGGCCTATTTCACAGAGCGCAATGGCTATACTAAAGGTGCAACCAACAGTCACCTTACCAGTGCCAAAGATTTTCATTTCTATTGGTCGGTGTTAGAGGCCCTCAACCAAAAACCCGAATGGGATAAAGGCTTGGCCAAAATATATTATACCTTGGGTCATGATGGACTTTATAACAATGCCAACCTCAACCTAACCTTTTTAGATAACCACGATGTAAACAGATTTTATACCGATATCAAAGAAGATTTTAGCAAATGGAAAATTGGCATGGGTTTGTTGCTTACCATGCGCGGTGTGCCGAGTATTTATTATGGCACAGAGATTCTATTAACCAATCCAATGCCTAGAACCAACGACGGACAAATTCGCCAAGATTTTCCTGGAGGTTGGGCAACAGATACCATCAATAAATTTACTGCTACGGGTAGAACAGCACAAGAAAATGAAGCGTTTCGCTTTGTTCAAAAGTTTGCGCGTTTAAGAAAAGACAACGAAGCCTTTAATACGGGCAAGCTCATGCAATTTACACCTGAGGGCAATACCTATGTTTATTTTAGGTATACCGCCACAGAATGCTTTATGGTAATTGTAAATAGGGGAGAGAAGGCAGAGCTGCTAAACACTGCCCGCATGAAAGAAAGATTAGATGGATTTACAAAAGGCAAAGACCATGTAGGTGAAGAGGAATTAAATAGTCTCGCCCAAATTAATTTGCCACCCAACAGCATTCGCATTATTGAGTTAATTAAATAATTATCTTCAATATTTTGCTATGTCGGAATATCCTTTAATAATTCATTTAGTTCTGAATTAGAGAGAGAATCTTTTTCTGATTTATCATAGATTGAAAGTAAATAGACAGTATCGTTATTTATTGTAAAATTAGTAATTACTCTTGCTCCACCAGATTTTCCTTTTCCTTTTGAAGTGATTGCAATTCGTATTTTGAAACAATTATTGCCTAGTGAAGTTCCTTGATTTGGATTAACTTCTAATGTAGTAAAGAAGATTTCTAAATCCTCCTTAAGAGAATGATATTTTTTTGCTAATTTTTTAACCTCTCTTCTAAAAGTGGGAACAGCAATAATTTTATAACTCATCCAATAACTGCTTTGCAGGTATACCTTTAATCTTGCCTTGTTTAATTAATGAAAGCTCCTCTACAGCATCTTTGATATCTTCAATTAGAAGGGCTTTTTCATTTGTTATTTGCTTAGCTTTCACAAATGAGAAATTTGTAAGAAGCTCCATAATAAACTTTGCCTTATTGTCTTTAACATCTAATAATACTTTCATATCTGTCCAGAATAATTTGTACAAATTTACAAAAAAAACTGATTTAGGATTTTTTTAAATGGGCTCTTAAAATCCTATTTGGCCATATTAACCAAATCTTTGGCAATTTTACTGCCCAATGCAACACCCATTCCATTGAGCCTTACACCTAAAAACTGCCTTTGAGAAATCTGTTCAACAATGGGTAATTTGTTAGGACCAAACGCCATAATGCCACTCCAAGTATAATCAATTTCATAGGGTGTATGAGGGAGTATAAGTTCCTTTAAATAGGTATTTAATTGCGCTAATATTTTTTGGTTCGAACCAAAATGAAGGGTGCTTTCATTTTCAAAATCAAGGTTTCTTCCGCCACCAAAAATGATTCTATCTTCAAAATTTTTGAAGTAATAATATCCTTCATCAAAGAAGAATGTCCCCTTTACTTTTAAATCTTGTATGGGTTTAGTTACTAAAACCTGACCTCTACCTGGCTTGATTTCAAGGTTTGGAAAAAGGGATTTAGTAAAGGCATTGGTACATATAAAAACTTTTTGTGCATGAAAGGTAATTTCTTGCGTGGCAAGTGATACACCTTGTGTAGATTCATCAATGGTTTTAAGCTCAGCCCCTGTAATGATTTTCACACCCAGCCTTTGCGCATACATCCATAAGCTATTCATCATTTTGCCCGTATCAATTTGTCCCTCCTCAGCATTATGAATAAGCTTATTTGCATGTGCAGTTGATAAGCCAAATTCAGAAATTTTTTCATTACACAAAGAGAAAATATTTTTGTTAAACAAAGGATATAGCAATACATTCATATCATCTAGCTTGTCAATAAAATCATTGTCTTCCCCTTGCAAAACTATTTCATATCCACCACAAGCCTCGTATCCAATATTCGTATCGCCAAGTCTATCTCGCAATATTTGCAAACCTTCATACCTATTCTGAACCAATTTTACCAATCCATTTTCACCCATTAAACCAATGTCGTGCAAGTTTTCACTTAAAGAACCAATGCAAGCAAAACCAGCATTTTTGGTAGAAGCACCCGTAGGCAATAATCCGCGTTCAAGCACCAAAACACTGGCATCTGCATGTTGTTCCATGAGTTCACAAGCAACAGAAAGTCCTGTTATACCAGCACCCACAACAATATAATCGTAGGTCACAAATGACCCTTTCTCCCAAAAACTAAGCATGGTTTTGTATGTTATTTTTATTCGGTTCGAACCAAGCCAAAGATATTAAAATTAGTTTTAACCAAAACATGAACTATCTTTGTGGCATTGATTTCTATAATTTAGAAAGAAATCATTGCAGAGGAGGTAACTTAGATCATTGTTTTTGAGGGCCGTTTCTTTGCCCACAATTTTTTATGACAACATTTGATCAGCTCAACCTTGTTGAGCCCATTTTAAAGGCTTTAAAAGCCGAGGGTTACATTACGCCTACTCCCATTCAACAACAGGCAATTCCTATTCTATTACAAGGCAAAGATTTATTAGGATGTGCGCAGACAGGCACAGGTAAAACAGCAGCTTTTGCCATACCTATTTTGCAATTATTGTACAAACAGGCCCAGAATCACCAAGAACAAAAGCGCAAAATTAAAGCCCTCATTTTAACACCAACACGTGAATTGGCTATTCAAATTGAAGAGAGTTTCACCTCGTATGGTCGCCATACAGGATTGCGCCAAACTGTTATATTTGGTGGCGTTTCACAACATGCACAAGTAGACAGACTGAACCGAGGCATCGATATTCTGATAGCTACTCCGGGTCGTTTATTAGACTTGATGCAACAAGGATATGTGCACCTAAATGAATTGCAGTTTTTTGTGCTCGATGAAGCAGACCGCATGCTCGATATGGGATTTGTAAACGATGTAAAAAAGGTAATTGCAAAACTTCCTAAGAAAAGACATTCATTGTTTTTCTCAGCTACCATGCCACCTGTTATCCAAAGTTTGGCTGATAGTATTTTACACCAACCTACCAAGGTTGAGGTAACACCAGTTTCTTCCACTGCTGATACCATTCAGCAATCGCTTTTCTATGTAAGCAAGGGCGATAAAAAACGTTTGCTTATCCATTTATTGGAAACAGAAAAAATGAATAGCGTGCTTGTTTTTACCAGAACCAAACACGGTGCAGACAGGGTTGTTAAAGACCTAGATAAAGCAGGTATTAGAGCTGCTGCCATTCATGGCAACAAGTCTCAAAATGCACGTCAGGCAGCCTTAGGCGATTTTAAAGCGGGTAAAATTAAAGTGCTTCTTGCAACAGATATTGCCTCACGTGGTATTGATATCGATGAGTTATCGCATGTAATCAATTACGAGCTTCCTAATATTCCAGAAACCTATGTTCACCGCATTGGTAGAACCGGTAGGGCAGGCTTCAATGGCATTGCATTTTCATTCTGCGAAGAAGAAGAATTTGGCGAATTAAAAGACATCCAAAAACTCATTGGAAAGAAAATTCCAGTAGTAGAAAATCATCCCTTTCCGCTCGATACAAGATACACAGAAAGTGTACCAATGCAAGCAAAACCCAAAAAGCAAATTCCGCCACACAATAGGCCACCAGCAAATAAACCTGCTCACAAACCTAAGCGCCATTGGCGCGGCAGAGATTAAAGCGCTAGTAACAGCCTTGTGCTAAAATCTTAAATAAATATGCAACAAACACCCCAAAGGAAATATAACCTTTGGGGTGTTTTGCATTTATAACCAAGGACCTAATCATCATTTCAGTCCCAATATTGGGACCCAGCCTTCGGAAACGCAAGAAATCAATATTGACAAAGGTTTTATATAAAATTTCTATTAAATTGCTATATGAAATTTGAAAGGTCGAAGGTTCGAGTCCTTCAGGGACTACACGCCAGATGCCAGAAGCCAATGGCCAACAGCTTCCCTCCACCTACGCTAAAGCTTCGGCGGAGAAACTATATATTCTTAAACCTCACCCTATGCGGACTAGCATCGCCTAATCTTTGTTTCTTGTTCTCTTCGTACTCGCTGTAATTGCCTTCAAAAAAGTAAATCTGACTATCACCTTCAAAGGCTAGAATATGCGTTGCTATACGATCTATAAACCACCTATCGTGGGATATTACAACCACACAGCCTGCAAAGTTTTCTATGGCCTCCTCCAATGCACGCAAAGTGTTTACGTCAATGTCATTGGTTGGTTCATCCAGTAATAAAACATTGCCACCTTGCTTTAATGCCATGGCCAAATGCACACGGTTTCTCTCTCCTCCAGATAATACGCCAACCTTTTTGCTTTGGTCGGTACCACTAAAGTTAAACTTAGAAATATAGGCACGTGCATTCACCTGCTTGCCACCAACAATCATCGTCTCTGTGCCTCCGCTAATTACTTCAAATACACTTTTGTCTGGCAACAAATCTTTGTGACTCTGATCTACATAAGATATTTGTACCGTTTCACCTACTTTAAAGTCGCCACCATCGGCTTGTTCAAGGCCCATCATGAGTCGGAATAAGGTTGTTTTACCCACGCCATTCGGACCAATTATTCCCACAATACCACCTCTTGGCAAAGAGAAATTTAAGTTTTCATACAACAATTTATGTCCGTATTGCTTGCTCACGCCATTGGCCTCAATAACCACATCTCCCAAACGTGGTCCTGGTGGAATAAACAATTCCAATTGTGCTTCTTTCTCTTTTTGCTCCTCGTTTAACAACCTATCGTAGCTATTTAAACGAGCTTTTTGTTTGGCTTGACGGCCTTTTGGCCCCTGTCTTACCCATTCCAACTCACGCTCCAATGCTTTGGTTCGCTTACTTTCAGATTTCTCCTCTGCCTTCAATCGATTCGCTTTTTGCTCCAACCAACTGCTGTAATTTCCTTTCCAAGGAATACCCTCACCGCGATCCAATTCCAAGATCCATCCTGCCACATTATCCAAGAAATACCTATCGTGCGTAACTGCAATGACAGTTCCTGGGAAATTTTTTAAATACTGTTCGAGCCAATCCACACTTTCAGCGTCCAAGTGATTGGTTGGTTCATCTAATAAGAGAATGTCGGGCTGACTCAAAATCAACCTGCACAAAGCTACCCTGCGGCGTTCACCGCCAGATAGTACTTTTACATTGGCATCGGCCTCTGGGCAACGCAAGGCATCCATGGCCTTCTCCAACTTGGTATCCAATTCCCAAGCATCCAAGCGATCCAATTCTTCCATAACCACAGCCTGTCTATCCAAAATCTTCATCATCTCATCGCCATCCAATTCTGGATCGGCCAACTTGTTGTTGATAACCTCAAACTCATCTAGCATATCGGTAATGTGCTTCACGCCCTCGCGCACAACTTCAACTACGGTTTTGCTTTCATCTAAATTGGGCTCTTGCTCTAAGAAACCAATTTTGTAATTCTTGCTGTCAAATACTACCTCACCCGTATAGTTCTTATCAATGCCTGCAATGATTTTTAGCAAGCTAGATTTACCCGAACCATTTAAACCCAAAACGCCAATTTTGGCGCCGTAGTAAAAACCCAGGTAAATATTCTTCAATACTTGTTTTTGTGGCGGGAACGTTTTTGAAACGCCTGCCATCGAAAATATAATTTTATGGTCGCTCATGTTTTAAAAATAGGGCACGAAAATAATACCTAATCTGCCTTTTGTAAAATAAAAAATAGTTCGCGCCCAGCCCGCGGTTTTATTGAGTTCTTGCAGGGTTCCATGCTAATAATCTTAAAATAGGGACCAAAATGTGCCAAATATCCCTCTCTGTTGCAACCAAAAGGCGGACCTTCACTCGTTAACGGAAAGTCGAATAAGAGTCCCGCAAGGAGGCCATTGCTGTTTAACAACGAATGCATTTGCAGGGCATAATCATCGCGCAAGGCTGGATTTAAGGCGCAGAAAAAGGTTTGCTCCATGATAAAATCATATTGCCCAGTATGCTTAAAAAAATCGCCACAAATAAGCTTAAGCTTGCCCTCCTCAATGGCCTTGGCTTGCCTTTCGGCAATTACTTTTAGCGGACTAGCTGCAATGTCTAAAACCTTAATATTGCTAAAACCCATCTCTAGCAAGGTGTCAACTTCGTGTGCATTGCCGCAGCCAGGAATTAAAATGGCTAGCGATTTGTTGCTTAGGGTTTCAAAGTATGCGGTAAGTGCCGGACTGCCGTGGCCAATATCCCAGCCTGTTTCCCCTTGTTGATAGCGCGTTTCCCAGAATATTTCGTCTAATGTGGGCATGGTGTGAATAGTTTAAGTTTTTGAAGTTTATCTTTGCACAAAATTTACCAGCAATATGAAGTTTTTTATTGATACAGCCAACTTGGCTCAAATTAAAGAAGCCAACGATCTTGGCATTTTAGATGGTGTTACCACCAACCCATCGCTAATGGCCAAAGAAGGCATTAAAGGTGAGGCTGCCGTTTTACAACATTATATTGATATCTGCAATATTGTAGATGGAGATGTGAGCGCGGAGGTAATTAGCACAGATTACGCAGGCATGATTGCAGAAGGTGAAAAGCTTGCTGCCTTGCATGAGAACATCGTGGTAAAGATACCTATGATTAAAGAGGGTGTTAAGGCCATCAAATATTTTACTTCGAAAGGTATCAAAACCAATTGTACATTAATTTTTAGTGCCGGACAAGCTATCCTTGCTGCTAAAGCAGGGGCAACCTACATTTCTCCATTTGTAGGTAGATTAGATGATATCTCCTTTGATGGCATGGAGCTTATCGCTCAAATCGCCCATATTTATCAGGTGCAAGGATATCAGTCGCAAATACTTGCTGCCTCTATCCGCAACCCTATTCATATTATTAAATCTGCAGAAGTTGGCGCGCATGTAATTACGAGTCCGCTATCAAGCATTTTGGCTTTGTTAAAACATCCTTTAACAGATTCAGGCTTGGCGCAATTCCTTGCAGACCACGCAAAATCAAACGCATAACTGCAATCGGCGCTTTGGTTCAGACCGAACCAAAATTGTTGCTAAAAAATACATTTAAAAAAGGCTGCTTCATCTTATTTAAGCAGCCTTTTTTTTGCATATGCCGCATTAAAGCGGAGTTTAGATTTTTGGTGCAGTAATTATTTGCCTAACTCTATAATATTTACAAATAGACGATAGGCTCCGGGCACGCCAGCAGGCAATTCTCTAAAGAAAGCTAAGCCTGTATAAACAAAGTTTCCTTTGCCGTATTTGGCAATAATTAAAGCGCCTTTGTTAGTCTTTTCTCCTGGGTCGGCAAAAGAAATGGGTGCATCATATTTTGCATCCATTTCACTTGCATGATAGATGCTTCTCTCTTGAATCCAGCCTTCAAAATCTTCTTGCGTAATCTTGTTGGGGAAATTTAACACAGGATGGTTTGGCAACTCAAAATTTGGTTTTGCATTTTCATCGGTTACCCTATCGCGCGAAATCTTAAATGGATACGGACCAATATCCCCCTTAAACGGACCTGCAAAACTATTGGTATTGTATTGCACAATTAGATTGCCGCCATTTTCAACATAAGCCATTAATTTCTTTTTATTGGCGCTCAATTTTTCATTGGTATTGTATGCACGCACACCCACCACTATGGCCTCATAATCACTTAAATTTTCACCTGCAATTTGCGCATCACTTAAAGTAATTACCTCATAACCCATTTGTTCAAGAGATGCCGCAACTTCATCGCCAGCACCAGGAATATAGCCAATTTTCTTGCTTTTACGCACTGCATCTAACTTCACTAATTTGAGCTGCGCAGAAGGAAACAAAGTTTGAGTAGGTATATGATCGTAGGCTATTTCTTTGATGCCATCTTTGTATATTTTGCCATCAATTTCCAACTCAAAATTCAGTGTTCCTTGTGTGTTTATAGCAGGAGGTTTTACCCATAAAATGACTTCTTTTTCTTCCGATTTTTTATCTAAGCTAAAGTTGGTTTCTGCTTTTTCGGTCTGAACCAAAGCGTTTGCGAATCTGATCTCCCAACTAGGAGGGAAGCTAGCCCTCAAAATGCCACTTACATTGTCCTTTCCAGCCTTTATGCGCAGCCTCATTTCCTTCTCTAATGTGTCGTTAAACACCAAGGCATTGCTCAATACATTAACGTGTGCTGGGGCAGTAATAACAAGTGGTCTATAAAGCTCACCTTTTTCTGGATTTGTCCATTTGTATAGCACCCTTTCTGTAACAGAAATTTGCTCTCCCAAAATGTTTAATCCAAACACCACTTGATAGCCACTGTTCAATTCATAAGCTGTTCCTATTTGTTCTGCTTGGGTAACAAACTTATTTTCGTGTATGCCTTCACTTAACCAATACATTTTAGAAGTAGGGGTTTGGAGGCAAATTACCTCACTCATATTTTTGGTAAAAGGAATATTGTTTTTAAGCACAGTGCCAACGTTAATGCTCAGATTATTTGCTTTACAATTGGTTGAAGGGTTAAGGGCTTGCATACTTAAATTCTCTAATAGAATAGGTGTTTGAGATCGGTTCAGACCGAAAATCTTTACCTTTAAACTGTCTCCAAGTGCTGGTGTTGCAGAGCCTTCGGCACTTGCTTCTAAGTAGAGATTATTTACTTTAAGAATCGTTTTAATAAGTTGATTGCGCTTATAAGTTTTCTCATAACTTACATTCTCAGGATAAAAACTAAGTGCTTGTAACAATTTTTTATTACAGTTTATAATGTCCTCCTTCTGGTATGCAAGTGTGGCAGCTTCAATTAGCGAGGCTATCTTCTTTCCATTTTCTAATCCACTCCATCCCAAATCAAGTCTATCAAAAATACTTGTCAGGTTTGCAGTATCCCCTTTTAAGGGTTTAAAATACTCAAATTGTTCTCCTCTTTGCAAGGCACTACCAAAACCCTGACTCCTATGCATACTCCTACTTTCGGCCGCAATTTCGCCATAGTTTTTGCCCAATAAATTGTTGTAGCCACCAACATCTTGTTTAATAAATTTGCTCATATCTGCATTGGGATTCCAAAACCTTGCAGCACTGTTGTAAAATAGCCTTTTTGTTTGCCAAACCTTTACGGTTTTTAATTGCTCGGGAAAACGATTAGGGTTTGCCGCAGCCTCAAAAGCCTCTTCTGCAAGCATGGCAGAGGCAGTGTGGTGACCATGTCCGCCGCTGCCATCTGTAGCAAATCTTGTAATAATAATATCGGGTCTAAACTTCCTTATCACATACACCACATCGGCTAGAATTTCCTCGTGGTTCCATTTTTCAAAAGTCTCTTCATGTGTTTTGCTATAACCAAAATCGTAGGCACGGGTAAAAAATTGTTCGCCTCCATCTGTTCTTCTTGCGGCCAATAGTTCTTGACTTCTTATTACACCTAATTCTATTCCTTGTTCTGAACCAATTAAATTTTGTCCGCCATCTCCTCTTGTTAAGCTCAAATACCCTGTTCTCACGCACTTTTCATTAGCAAGCCACGAAATAAGACGGGTATTCTCATCATCGGGATGTGCGGCAATATATAGTACACTTCCTGTGCATTGCAGTTTCTTCAGTTGTAATTGAACGGCAGAAACAGAATTGCTACTTGGGGTTTGGGCCTTTAATAGAATAGTGCAACTTACAAGACTTAAGTATAGAAAGAATCTTTTCATGAAATCATCAAATGTTAAGGAGGTAAATATCAAAAAAAATCCCCACAAAACTTGTGAGGATTTTTTAAAAGTGCTATTTGAATGATTTTATTACAAAGTGCGCATGTAAGCAACAACTTTCCATCTTTCGCTATCACTCATTTTTTCTTTGTAAGAAGGCATTGGTTTTCTACCTTCTGTAGTTTTGTAATAGTTTTCTCCGTCTGTTTTCTTTTTGTATTCAGCAGTAGTAAAATCATTACAAGAGATGTCTATTTTTTCTGCTTTAGAACCATCGCCTTTACCTTTAGCTCCATGGCAAGATTTGCAATGTTGAATGTATAAATCTTTGCCTTCTTTAATTGCGTCTGCGTCTCCAGCTTTTACTGGACTTTTCTTAGCAGCAGCTGCATCTGGAGTAGGCCAAGGTTTACCAGCAGGTTTTTGAGCAAGTGCTGTGTTGCTAATAAACATTGCCGAAGCAAAAAGGAATAATCCTGCAGAGAATAATCTTAGTTTTTTCATAATTGTTAAATTGTAATTATTAATGGTTTAATTAATTGGGTTGTGTTGCACTTTTTTTAATCTTAAATACCAACAATACCACATAAATTATTGCACCCCATATTCCAGCGAATATAACAAGTGAGCCAGCAATAAAATAAAGTGGTGCATCGGCACCCGAGATTGATCTTTTTTCTAATTCTAATTGGGTTAAATCTACTTTGATACCAATAGCAGTTTGAGTTTCCTCTTCTATACTGCCATAGTTCTCGTCATCTTCAACCTTAGCCAAAACTATCAATTTACCTTCAGAATTCAAAGGAATATCGCTAGGAAATTCAAAACTGGCCACGCCAGATTCGTCTGTACTAACTTCTTCTCCTACTTGTAAATTTCCAAAGAGTCTTTTTACATACAACTTCACTGCTACTTCTGCAGCTGGTTTTCCTTCAGACACCAAGTTTACTTTACAAACATTCTTATCATCTTCCTTTGCAAAGGAAATGCTCATTTCAGCTGTTTTATCTTGTGCAATCACCGTGCCAGAAAGCAAGTACATTGCCGCAACAAGAAATGTTCTGATTAAATTTTTCATATACATTCTTATTTATAATTAATGATTTCGTCTTTTCCTTCTAATTTACCTTCAGCAACTTCCCAAACAGATATAATTGGAAAGAACCTAGAAAATAAAGTTACAATTAATAACATGCCTGCAAATGTTGCTGCCACAATAGTTAACTCAACTGCACTAGGTGTATAATGTGTCCATGATTCTGGAACATCTTGAATAGGTAAATAAGGATGTAATTGACCAGGAATTACGATAAGGTAACGCTTAAACCAATGCGCTATCACTGCAATAATTGCAATAACAAACAAAGGAATAGGCTTGCGCATCCAAGGAAACAAAGGAAGAATAGCTGGAATAAATAATCCAAACAATACCACCATCCAATACATCAATGCTCCTTCTCCAATAAACATATCTAACAAGTGATTTGAATGCATACTGCTCATTTTATAAGCGGGTACCAAATACTCATTTATGTTAAAGAAGATATAAATACTTGCCATCAATACCATAGCCTGACCCAATTTATCGAAATGCATCTCGGTTAAATACTTCTCCAAATTGTATGCTTTTCTTATAACAAAAGTAGCTACAATCATGGCTGCTGTACTTAATAAAAAGGCTCCCGAAATAAAGTATCCACTAAAGTTGGTACTATCCCATTCTGGACGTAAAGTAGTTGCAAACAACCATGCATCCACAGTTTGAATCGCAACCCCTAAAGGAATAATCATAATGGTTAATATGGTTACACCTTTTCTTAATAACTTCCATTGCTCAGGATTTCCTTCCCAACCAAATGAAAGCCACTCATACATTTTCATTTGCCATTTAGGCATATTAGAAAGGTGATTGCGGCAAGTTGCCAAAGAAGGAATCATAGGAATATACAGCAATACCATACTTGCAACCACATAGGTAATCACCACAATAATGTCCCAAGTAATTGGCGATGCAAGCCTAGGATACATAAACAAATAATGTAAACGATCTGGCCTACCCATCGCTACAACGATACTGATACCTGCAAAACAGATAGCTCCTAGTGCAACTACTTCTGCAATGCGTGATAAAGGTCTGTACCATTCATTGTTGGTTAACTTAAGAACGGCCGACATCAATACCCCAATCATACTAAGTGCAATAAAGAACACGAAGTTAGAAATATAAACACCCCACATGGTATAATCCCTGAGGCTTACAGTTACATATTTGCTTTTGGTTTCTTGTAAAAAATAGGCATAAACACCTGCAAAAATCACAGCAATTAGAAAGCCAATCCAAACCTTACCCCATAAGCCAATATGTTGTATAGGCTTTAGTAAGTCGGCCTTCATTTCCATATACTCATCCTGTGTAAAGGTTTCGTTTTTTGTACGTTCCGGGTGGAAATCTTTGTCAATCATAATATTTCTCCTTTACTTTTATTCTTTTGTGTTAACTGGACCTTCTGCATCTTGGAATGGGAATTGCCTATTTACCGGCGGTAAATAATATACCCTAGGTTTTGTTCCTAATTCTTCAAATTGCCTATAACCCGCACGTTTCCTTAATAAGTCGCTTAAGCGGAAAGTTTCTTCTCCATTGGTAACGGCATCTTCTAGTTCATCACCATAGAAAATGGTTCCGTTTGGACACTCGGTAACACATGCTGGTAGCACGCCTTTTGCAGCGCTGTCTGGACAAAAATCGCATTTAGAAACAGTACCAACCATTTCAGATTTGGTTGTACAACAATGATTATCGTCGCAAGTTTTCTTTTCACTAATTGCTACTTGTTCTGGCCTTCCAAAATTGAAACTACGCGCAGAATAAGGACAAGCAGCCATACAGAATTTGCAACCAATACATCTTTCACTATCTACTGCAACAATGCCATCTGTTCTCTTAAAGGTTGCATCTACTGGGCAAACCTTAGTACAAGGTGGATTATCGCATTGGTAACATAATGTTGGAAACCAATAAGGTGCTGCAAGCTCAGAATCTTGCATTTTCTTCACCTTTAAGTATTCAACTGGCGCCATCATTCCATGCATACTTTGACAGCCTTCTATACATGCACGCTCATTGGCACAACGTCCTAGGTCAATTACCATCACAAACTTTTTGCCTGGTATTGCCTCTCTTACATTAATCTTGTTTAAATTTTCTTCTGCAGGGTGTTGAACCATGCTAGAATCAACCTCCACAACCTTTCCATCTGAGGTCTCAACCTTCACCTTTGTTCCTGTTTCTTCAACAGGCTCATCAGCTAAAAGTGAGGTTTTTGTCCCAACTGCAGCAACTGTGGCTGCCCCAGCTAGGAGTCCTAACTTCAGAAAGTTTCTTCTTTTGTTAGGTTCTTCGTTTTCTTTTTTCATGTTCCTTAAATTTAGATTGAACCAAATTTTGGACTATTCTCCAAATCCGAATTGGCGGGTCATGTTAAATCCGATAAGATATCCCGGAACCCCAAAATCACTGAAATCATTGTAGTTGTTAAATTTAGCTTCCTGATTTAGGATGCCACTAGAATTACATACAAATATTTGGAATTGGTGGTAGCCTGTAGAGAATTCAACACCTATGCCTAAATTTGGTAAAGGTCTTGATGCTTCAGCTACTCCAGATACGTTCAATGGTTTGTCAAATTCAACCATAAATGAACCTTGAGGACTAAATTTATATCTACCAATCACAGACATACCAATAAAATCGTGCATGTCTTTTAAAGTAGCTTTATCTACTAAGTTGTAATGTGCATAGTTAATGCCACCTTGCAATGAAATCTTTTTAGTAATCTTTCTTGCCAACAACAATTCATGGTAATAAGAAAACCTGTTTGTTGCTTTATATTCATTGGTGCTATTTTTAAAACCATCTTTATCACCACCTCTTATTCCTAAATTTCCAGAATAGGTTAATGAAATAGGCATGCCAATAGTTTTTTGCCTTAAAATGGCATACTTCCAGCTAAAATCATATAACTGTTTGGTTTTGGTTGCACCAAATCCTACCGAAAGATCTCTAGTTACCCCGTAACCAAAGTACATTCTAATATTTGAAGGGGCATACAAGCCCCACATGTCCGATGCTTTATCAATGGTTCCAAACCTGTGTTGAATTAAAAACTCCAAATACCCTTTATCATGGGTTTGTACGGTTTGGTTATTAATGTGTAGATTGTTCTCAAATGTACCTTTCACTACCTCTGCACTTGGAGCCTCATCTGCAGTAGGTGTGTCTTGCGCAAGTACAAAAATAGGTGCCCACATAAGGCAAGAAATAATGGCAGCTTTAATATAATTCGTTTTCATGAATGTGTTAAATTAATAGATTAGTTGTTTTTATATCCCTGAATGATCCAAGTTTTAACCTTGTCAATTTTGTCTGAACCTAATAACCCTATTTGTGGCATTGGGTCTGTGGTACTTGTCATACTTATGTACAATGGATTGTTTGCTATAACCAATGAATCTACCACATATCCTTTGGTAGTTAATTCGCTATAGGCCTTGTCGGCAGTCAAAATAGGTGCAATTCCACCTGTGCCATGACAACCAGCGCCCAAGCAGCTTGCTGTAAAAATTGGAACCACTTCTGTGGTAAAACTTACTGGCACCGTTGGGTCTAAGGGTGCTGGAGTATAATAATACTCTTTCTCGCAAGAAGCAAGAAAAATGGAGAGTACGGCTACTGAGAAGAATTTAAATTTAGATTTCATAATTAATTTTATTTGCTATGATTAATTTAGTGAATTGGTTTTTTTTTCTACACAAATATGACTTTAGATGCCCCTAAATTTTATGATGGATATCAGTGACCCATGTGATAGTTTTCACCTTTTATCCTGATAAAAGTCATAACTATTTGCAGGATTCCACTTGACTTTTGTTACCGAATCTGTTTGCCCATGTTGCTAAAAAAATCATTTCTATTTCTGTTAATCATCCTAAGTGGCCTTGTTTTCTTTGTTGCCGCCTCTGGTTCAAAAGCCTTTAGAGCGGGCATGAGTCCAGATAAACCGTGGCTTGCCCCAAAATGGGCAGATACTTTGGTAGGTCCAAATGTGGCCGATCCAACGTTTGTACAAAATGGTCGCAAAACTTTTGTTGCAGAATGTGTGGTTTGCCATGGAGAAGCAGGTAGGGGAGATGGCGAAGCAGGTTTTGGTTTAAGTGTTCCTCCAGGTGATTTAAACGATGCCAATGTGGTAGCAGAATCCAATGGATCCTTGTTTTGGAAAATTAGCAATGGAAGATCTCCCATGCCCGCATATAATCATAAATATACAGATTCTGAAATATGGCAATTGGTTGGATACATTCGTTCCATGCAAAACCAATACTTACTCAATATCGAAAATAAAAAGAACCGAAAAAATAAATAACGTATGAAAAAAATGAATACAAACATATGGGTTTTAATATTAACCGTATTTTTTACTTTACCTGTCTTGGCTCAAGAGGAACACAAAGAATCTAATCACGTTAAAGGTTTATCAGGGGTCACCAAAAATGTGATCATTGGGTACGCTTATGCCGACTTTATTTATACCCCTAACAGCAGCATCAAAACCAATTTCACGCGCGTTGGGTTCAGCCCTACCATGGTATGGATGTTAGGCGATAAATTATTCTTTGAAAGTCAGGTTGAGTTTTATACCGACAGTGGTAATATCAATACTAAAATTGAGTACCTAAAACTGTCTTATTTGGTGAACAAATACATGACCGTGGGTATGGGTAAAATTCTCACTCCTTTTGGTTTATACACCGAGCGAATTGAGGCGCCATTTATTGAGAAAATGCCCAATGCTCCTCTAGGATTAAAGCATATGGAAGGTGTGCCTAATATTGGGCCAATATGCCCTGAAATGGGCGTAGATGTAAGGGGAGGTTTCTATGTGGGTGATGGTAAAATGAACTATGTAGTGTATGTTTCTAATGGCGCAAAATTAAATGATGGTAGCGAAGAAGCTCATTTAGCCGGCTCCTTAAATTATGAGAACTTTTTTGATAACAATTCAAACAAATCCATCGGTGGTAGAATTGGTTATTTGCCCCTTTCAAATTCCTCTTTAGAAATTGGAGGTTCTTGGAGTTTTTGTGAGGTAGGCGATGTAAAAACAGAATACGAACATTTAACATCAAAAGCCTATTCTTTTGATGTAACATTTCATCAAACCTATCCTGCTATAAAATCTATGGTCGACTTTAAAGGTCAGGTTAATTATTTAGATGTTGATAAAGCAGAATATCTTGATGAGCACGGAGAAAAATATACCTTCGAAAATAAAAGTAATTTGTATTACTTAAGGTTCTCTGTAAGGCCTGCCCTGGTTCATAATAAGTACATCAAAAGAATAGAGTTAATAGGTAGATATAGTGTGGCAGATTTTGCCAAAGATGCCTTGTGGGGTGGTCATTACCAAAGAACAGATGTGGGCCTTTCTTATTGGTTGAGTTTGCGCACCGGCCTGCGCATTGCGTATGAAAAAGGAAGCTTCGGACATGGAGCCCAAGAGGAAGCTGTTTTGGTTCGATTTGTAACAGGTTTTTAATAGTAAAGTCATGAAAAAATTTATCTATATATTTACATTTATATGTTTAGCAAGTGTCTTTTTATTTTCGCTTCCTTCTTGTAAACCTTCTGCAGCAGTAAGAGAAAAATCGGGTGCTGTTTTATGGAGCGAAAACTGCTCACGTTGTCATTATTCGCCAGATCCGGAAGATTACAATGATGCGCAATGGGAGGTTATTGTGATGCACATGCGTGTAAGAACTAGTCTCACAGAAGATGAATCTCAAAAGATTCTGAAGTTTTTGCAAGAGGCAAACTAAGTTAATTTTACTCTCGCAAAGGGTTTGGTTCAGACCATTCTTTTAGGTAATTTGCATGCCTCATGGCTAACCTCGTAATAACAGAAATTAAGTCGCTTTGCGGCATTCTCGAAAACCAAGAATTACTGCTTTCTGGTGCTCAAATGAGTACCCTAAATTGCATAGAAAATGCC
>JBILVK010000010.1:0-47437 GCA_044370475.1 Bacteroidia bacterium | reverse complement strand
CTGGGTTAGGATAAACACTTAGCGGCATTGTGCCAGATAAGTTTCCAATGCCTGTGCTGCTAATATAGGTAAAGCCTGCCTTCTGAGCTATTCCTTGCGGTGTTTCAACCTCTACCACACCACTTGCACCTGCACCTACCACCGCATTAATTTGGTTCATGGAAACTACCGTATAACTTTGCACATTTACGCCTCCTAATCTAACCGCATTGGCACCCAATAAATTGGTTCCCAAAATAACTACAGTTTCATTGGTACGGGCAGAATCTGGTATAAAATACAAAATGGCTGGAGTTGGATTTCCAATACTCATATTTAAACTTGCACTATCTGCACAGTTAAATGAATTTTTAACGCCAACCATCAAGATACAGGTGCCTGGATTTGTCCAGGTAACCGTAACAGCATTTGTGCCTTGTCCGCTTAAAATAGTCCCATTCCCAATTAACCATTGATAAGCGAGTCCGGCTTGCGATGCAACACTATAGCTGTATGTAATGCCTGTTGCTAAACCAGTGGTAGGTCCCGTAATAACGCCTGCAACAGGATTCGAATTTACTACCAAGTGCAAAGGGGAGGAGCTGGCACTACAACCAAATGTATTGGTGGTTTTAACCTTATACATGCCCGCTTTGTTTGTAGTTAATGTTCTTAAAGTTTGCCCCGAAATAATGGTATCGTTTGCATACCATTGATAACTGAGGCCAATGCCATAGTTTGCTAAAATATTTTGGTTCGAACCAACACAAATGGAAGCGCTATCACTTGGGCTAATGCTTGCTGTAGGTGTTGGATTTACTGTTACTGCCACGTTATTGGTGGTAGCAACACATCCAGAAGTATCTAACACGGCAGCTTTATAATTGCCTGTGCTTTTGGCATAAAAATAACTCGATTGCTCGTTTGCTAAAAGCGTATTATTTCTGAACCAATAATATTGATAGTTTGACCCCAAACTTGCTTCAATTTTTAAACTATCTCCTTCGCAAAGGGTAGTTGAACCTATTGTTGTGGCAGTTACACTAATATTAGTCTTAGTATAAACCTTAAATACTGCAGAATCTTTGCAACCGTTAAGGTCGGTAATTACCACTTTATAGGTAGATGTGCTACCTATAAGCGAAGGAGGAATTAAACAATTAGAATCGATACCAAATGGCCTAATTACCTGCGTAGAATTGCTATCACCACTGTAAAAGGTATAGCGGTAATTTAGACCATAAGGAATGCCTCCTTTCCCTTTGGCTTGCACATATACGGGATGGTTTGTACAATTAAAAGTGTCTTTAATACTTACAGATAAGTTTTGCAACACAAAAACAGAATCCCAAATATTGTGGTTTTCACAACCACCAGTTGGGGGCTGAATGGTGCTTAATTGCAATTGAATGCGGTGCCAACCAGCATGGGCAAAATAGTGCTTAGAAACAGCATTGGTTTGATAGGTTTGGTAGGTGCCAGAATGGGGCGCTGTTTCAACCAAAATATTGGTTTTACTATGGTCTAAGGTTGTGGTATTTGTTTGGGTATAACTAAAATCATAATAACCACAATTTCTGTTAAGTTTATGTATAGTTGCTGTAGGAACTCTGCGCACCAAAACACTAAAAGATCTTGTGCTGCTCGCTGGTATAGGGCAGGCTCGGTCTTTCAACTTGACCAAAAAATTATAAGGTAAATTACTTGCCGTTTCTGCTGGAGGGGTCCAACAAAAACGAACACTGTCATTCCTTGGTCCAATAGAATCTCTAGTAGCTGGGTTGTAGCATTTTGTAAGGCTAGCACCTTTACTAACCATCAGGGCTGGTGCACTCCAAGTAATATCTGTAGTATCCAAAATACCTTCTATACCCCAAGCACTTATCATAAAGCATAGTTGCTGACCTGCACAAGTGGCATAATTAAAATTGGGTTGAGGGCTACTTATAGTACCGTCGTCTTTATAAGTTCTTATAATAGGTGTGGTGTTCGTAGGGCAATTTTGCGTGTAAAATTGTATGTCGCGTCGAGTAATACCCATTAAAGTATAAATTCCGCCAATATATTTCCATTGCTTAACTTCAATAATGAGGAGGGCAACAACGACTGCAATCGGTCTAAATCGAATATCACCCGTAACCGGATCTATCCATATGCCCGTGGGTGGTAGGGAGTTACCTTGCATCGGTGCTCCCAAATAAGGCAATGGTACGGTTGGGCTATATGGAGATTGATAAGGAAGTGGAGAATTTGGTGCCCCCAAAGCTGCACCAAACTGGTAACTTAAAGAATCACCATCTGGGTCAATGGCTCCTAAATTATAATAGAAATCTTGTCCAACACATGCCACAATAACAGGGTCGTTGGTAAAGGTGGGTGATGCATTGCATGGTGTAGCACATCGGTTTATAATTGCTTCGCTATAGTAGTTTTTCGAAGCAGGCGTAGCCAAGGTTGTTATGGCACTGTTTCTGCAACAAGAAGTATAATTAATACTAACCAAACAACAACTGATAGGTATAGCACTTAAATTAACATCTCCTTCAAATGTATATACTTCAATGCCTGGCGTAAAAGAGCCAGGAGTTCTGGTGCCACAATTGGTACAAATTGACTTTTCTAACCCACAAAGTTGTATCGCATCAAAGGCACTAATTGGTCCATTTACAACTAAATTGCTTGTTCCAAAACTTGTCCCACTGCAACTGCTAGTAGGCATGCCATCGCCCGGGGTGTTTCCAGCTCCAGTAATATTAATAGGTATAGTACAATTTGGACTTAAGCTCGTTGGACAATTGGCACATAATTGTATACCTCCACAATCACGGTATAGTTTAACAACCACTTTAAATACTCCTGGTGTGCTTGTACATTTATAGCTAATGTCTGAACCAACAATGTGGCTGGCTTTTGTATGGCCTAAAAATAGTAAAAAAGCAAGACTGAAAAGAAGGATGCTTCTTCTCACAAGTGGGGACATGGGGCTTTTCATGGTTTTGAAATTAAAAGGGTAAAGTATTTGTTAATGCTATAACAAATATAAGATACAAATGAATGCAAGAAAGTTGCATGAACTTTAATTTTTCATAATAATACAAGCTCTAAAAAGCTTGTATATGCATCATAAATCAAATACAAAACCTACCCTTGGTTTCCTTCAAATTACCCAACAAGCAGTTGTTCTTTAAAACAAAACCCCAATAAAGCCGAAAGAAGTAAGCCTAAACTTTCTTTACAAACTCACTCTTCAGCGCCATCGCCCCAAAGCCAGGTACCTTGCAATCAATATTGTGATCGCCTTCTACCAACCTAATATTGGTTACTTTGGTTCCAACCTTTATTGCCTTAGAAAATCCCTTTACAGGCAAATCCTTCACAATGCTAACCGAGTCGCCATCTTGCAATAAATTGCCATGCGCATCTTTTACTACCAAACCACTTGCTGCTACTTCGCTCTCACCTTCCTCTGGGTTCCACTCATGCGCACATTCCGGACAAACCATTAAATGATCCATCGGGTAAGTGTATTCGCATTTGCAAAGTGGGCAAGGAGTTATTTTATCTGTCATAATGCGGCGAAAATACGCACAATTCCGCTATTATTTACATTCTCCTTCTGGCGTGCATACCGCACCGTCTTTTTGCGTCAACTTTAGATTGGGATTGCTCTTCACCCATTCCTCATAAGCCTCATCCAAAACCTCCGAGAATACCTTTGCATCAACCGCTCCAGGCACCGCCATCTTTCTATCAAATACAAAAAATGGCACCCCACTGCAACCCAATTGTTGCGCCTCATAAATATCAAACCTCACCTCATTGGCATACGCATCACTCGCCAAAACCTGCTTCACCTCAGTCTCCTCCAAGCCAATTTCTACTGCCAATTTTGTTAAAGTACCCGCATCGCTAATCACAGCACCTTCGGTAAAATACGCCTTAAACAAACGCTCCTCCATGGCACCACCCTTGCCATGTTTTTTGGCAAGCTGAACCAACCGATGCGCATCAAATGAATTAGCAACCTTAGCAATATCAAAATTATAATTTAAGCCAACTTCCGCAGCAGAAGCGGCAACAGAGGCATGCATCTTCACAGACCATTCCTTGGTCTGACCCTTTACCTCTGCCAAATACGTATACACATCTTTGTTGGGTTCATCCACCATATTGGGATTCAATTGATAGCTTTTCCAAACAATTTCTACTTCATCTTTATGCGCAAATTTTTCCAATGCCGTTTCAAATTTCCTTTTGCCTATATAGCAAAACGGACACATTACATCACTCCAAATTTCAATTTTCATGCGTTTATTTTTTAAGTTTATCGTATCATTTTTTATTAGCGTAGCCTGCCCTTGTGCCGTTACAGAGAAGCCAAACAGCATACCCAAAAGCATGCCCACAGAATACCTTATGTGCTTGTTTATTTTCAAAATATTTCGGTTCGAACCAATGCTGCTTTCAATAAATATTCCTAATAGCTGACCTCTTAACAACCCCAACACTTTCCTTACTATTTTAATCCTCATTGGCTCCTGCTTGCAAGATAAAATATTATCTAACAACATTGCAGGCATGCTTGTTTTGATTCTGCTTTTTTTAATAAAAATAGGTAGCTTCGCATGGTGCTTCGCAACTTCTAACCATACAACTTTATAGCACTATAATACACATTCCATTGCAACAATTGTTCAATTACTTCAATACCATCTTGCGCTTGCAGCCCCAAGAAATTGAGGCGCTCCAGCAAATTTGTTCGGTTCAGACCGCCAAAAAGAATGAACTCTTGCAAGCGTTTGGACATACCTGCAAAACCATCTATTTTTTAAAATCGGGAGTGGCCAGAATTTTCTATTACAAAGACGGCACAGATATAACCGAGTACTTTGCTTTTGAAGGCGATTTAATTGCCCGCCTAGAGAGTTTATTTACCGGCGAACCTTCGCAAAAGGCCATACAAATTTTGGAAGATGCAGAGGTCATTGCCATTCATGCCAGCGCCTTAAATGCTTTGTACAACCAGTATCCACAGATAGAGCGCTTGTTTAGGTTAATCTTTGAAACAGCCTATGTTAAAACCATTCGCAGAATGGAAAGCATACAATTTCACAGTGCCGAGGAGCGCTACAGAGATTTGCTGCAAGCCATAGATATTGTGCAACGCATACCGCTCAAACACATCGCATCCTATTTGGGAATTACCCAAGTAAGCCTTAGCAGAATTAGGGCACAAATGAAATAATTATTTATCATTTGTTAAAGGATTCAAACTTGCGCTAAGTCACCTTTGCCTTGCATGAAAGCAAGGAATTCGCAAGCAATTTTGTCTGAACCAATTTTGGGCCTAAAAGCCAACTGGAAACAGTTTGTTTTGCTGGTGCTCATCAATGCATTTGTGGGCGGCATGGTAGGCATGGAACGCAGCATTTTGCCTCAAATTGCCGTGCAAGAATTTGCCATTGCATCCAAATGGGCCATCCTTTCTTTTATTGTAGTTTTTGGTATTGTTAAAGCCATTACAAATTATTTCACAGGCGCTATGGCCAACAAATGGGGCAGAAAAAACCTCCTTATTTTAGGTTGGTTACTTGCAGTTCCCATTCCTTTTATGCTTATGTATGCGCCCACCTGGAATTGGGTTGTAGCAGCCAATGTTTTACTCGGTCTGAACCAAGGCTTAGCGTGGAGCAGCACAGTAGTGATGAAGATGGATTTGGTGGGACCAAAACAACGCGGATTGGCCATGGGTTTAAATGAATTTGCGGGGTATTTAGCCGTTGCTTTGGTGGCCTTTTTTACCGGCTATATTGCACATCAATATGGCTTGCGACCTTATCCCTTTTACATTGGTATTGGCCTTGTTTTTTTAGGATTGTTTTCCAGTGTGTTTTTATTGAAGGATACCCGTCAGCATGCAGTATTAGAAGCAAAAGGGCAGCACTTGCCGCCACTTAAAAATGTATTTTGGGCCAATACCTGGCAGCACAAAAATTTGAGTTCCATTACACAAGCAGGCTTAGTAAATAATTTAAACGATGGCATGGTTTGGGGCATCTTGCCTGTATTGCTAATTTCCAAGGGATTTAATTTGGCAGAGATTGGTGTGCTAAGCGCAATTTATCCTGCCGTTTGGGGACTATCGCAAATCATCACCGGAGCACTGTCAGATAGAGTGAGCAAGAAAGCCATGTTGTTTTATGGCATGCTGTTGCAGGCCATTGCCATTTTGCTTCTGCCAAGCTTGCAAACTTATTTTCAATTTGCGGTAGATGGAATTGCATTGGGTATAGGAACAGCCATGGTGTATCCAACTTTTTTGTCGGGCATAGCCCAGCTTACCAACCCAGCAGATAGGGCAGAGAGCATGGGCGTTTTTAGGTTCTGGCGCGATTTGGGCTATGCCATAGGAGCACTATTAACCGCAGTGGTATCGGCCTATTGGAACATAGGCTACGCCATTCTTTTGGTAGGTTTCCTCACATTAACTTCTGCACTCATCCTAAAATTTAGGATGGATGATATCGATAGAGTTGCTTGAGCGTGAGGCCAAAAGCGCCTCCCACGCCCTTATATTGCAAGTAAAATCAAAAAAAACTTTGCGAAAGCGCACAAAATTCGCTTAATTTGCCACTCATTTTCCAGGTCTCTTAGCTCAATATCCAGAAGCAACGAGATTCTAATCCGCCCCATGGCGGACGAAGGTGCAAGTTCTTCAGAACATATGGTCTCTTAGCTCAGCTGGATAGAGCAACGGTTTTCTAAACCGTAGGTCGAAGGTTCGAGTCCTTCAGGGACTACATACTAACTCGAGTAAAAATAGAAAAGCCTGATTATCAAACATAATCAGGCTTTTTTATTTCTAAAATTATTCGGTGAATATCACCAAAAACCGAATAAAACGCCAAAACTTTTTGCAACTTGTGACGTTTTTTCAAAAACAAAAAAACGTCACAGTTTCTTCAAAAATCTTTGATAATTAGCATATTAAGTGAATAAGTGTTAACCCTTCAGGGACTACATACTAACTCGAGTTTAAAGCCCGATTATCTATAGTAATTAGGCTTTTTTTATTGGAATTTCTATCGTAATGGTGGTGCCGCTTGAGTTGGATTCTGTGCTCGTGGTGGCTTGGAGGGATTTGGCTCTTTGTTTTATGGCTAACAAGCCAAAGGCATTACCAGATTTTAATACTTTCTCTACATCAAAGCCTATTCCGTTGTCTTTTATTTCTACCTTAAGCATCGTGCCGCTTTGTTGTATGGAGATTTTGGCAGATTTTGCCTGGGCATATTTTCTTGTGTTGTTCAGCGCTTCTTGAATAATGCGATATACCTGTAATTCAGATTTTATATCTAGTGTGCCAGAGATATAATCTATTTCATAGCCAACATATAAATGATCGGTGTTGTATATGTTTTCTGCCAATTGCTCTAAACTGATTTTTAATCCTACCTCCTCAAACATCACAGGAAATAAATTGCGACTAATTTCTCTTACCTCTTCAAGTATATGGTCAATTTTATCTTCGGTGAATAGCAATTTGTTTGATATGGCTTTTTTTATACTGAGCAATTCGTGACCTACACTGTCGTGCAAATCTTTTGCAATTCTCTTTCTTTCATCTTCAGTATTTTCCATTAACTTTTGGGTAAACTGCATTTCGTATTTTCTTTTTTCGTTAATCGATTTTTTCTTTTGCCACATGAAATAAATTAAGAAGGAGAGACCTATGATAATAAGGGAGGTTAACAACAATCCAATGCTGCTCTGTTTGTTCTTCAATTGCTCTGCCTGCAACAAAATTTCCTGATTTTTCTTTTCTGTCTGGTATTTCACGTCCATTTCGTATACCTGACCTTTGTTGTTTTTACGTTGCCACATCAATTCAATATCGAAAATTTTATCATATAGGTCGAGCGCCTTTTCAAAATTCTTGTTGTTTTTTTCATAGGTATATAAGGAAATATAAATCCTTCTCGCTTCCCAAAGCATTTCATTTTCAAAATAGTTATTGGCCAATACTTCCAATTCAGAAGTATTAGTAATCTTTTGCCCAACTTTGTTTTTATAAACAAAATCTAGGTATTGTGTTTTGCTAACAAAAGAAGGATTGTTAAGGATTTCATTCAATTTTTGTAGCTCCCCAATAATCATTTTTAGACTATCTAATTTGTTTTGTTTGAAATAGATATCAAAATTGATATCTAACCTTACCCATTCGTTATACGGACTTAGTCTTGTATAGGATGCACAAATAGCGTTTAATTCCTTCTGAAAGGCTAAAATATCACTGGTTATTTTGAAGTCGGTTTTGCTGCTCTTCTTATAAATGATATAATTGGTGAGCATGGGAATTAGCGTATTGGTGTCGTTTTTTAACCTTGAGTAATGCATGCCCTTCTGGTTATATTCAATTGCCAATACATCTGCATATAAGACATGATAAATTCCTGCAATATTAGAATAGGTAACGCCAATATTTATCGTATCCTTCTCCTTTTCATAGTAATTCAATCTCTCTAATTGTAGGGGCAATGCCATTTCTGGCTTGTTATCATTTTTGTAAACATTAGATACCATACCCATGCATTTTATTTTAGTTCTTGGTAATGCCTTTGGATGCTCCATCCCTTTGATAAACCAATCGATGGCTAATTTGTTATCGGAGTTGGCTTCGTATTGCGAGCCTATGTAATAGTATAGTTTTGTTATTTCTCCAGGTACTTCCGAATTGGCTTCATACTTGTTTAAATGATGTATAGCAGTTTGAAGATAAAAGGTATCATACAAATAATTTTGATCAATCATTTCACCATATGCCAACAAACAAAAAAGTGCAGAATCTGTATGTCCATCCTTTAAGAAGTTAGTGTAATAGGTTTCGAACCGCTCCTTATAATTGCTGTCTGTATAATGGTCGGAATTGAGGAACCACTTTAGCTTTTCTGGCATTACTTCCTTATGGTGCCAAGGTTTTGGTTCAACTTTGGGCGATTCCTTGCATGCATGCATGCCTAAAATAATACCAAAAGCCAGAAGAAGGCGGTAAATACCAAAAGGGCCTTTAAAAATCTTCATAAGAATCATATTTTATTTTAGGTAATGATACTTATTTCAATGCACTTTAAAAAGCAGGGTTAACCCTGAGATTTCAAGCCTTATCTTGAATTCAAAAAAAAAGCCTGATTATTCAATATAATCAGGCTTTTTTGTGCTATTCGTTTGATTTAAAATTAAACATGAATCAACCAAAAGCTTGCTCATGGATTGCCAATAATTGATGCTAGGCCGACAATTTATTGCCCACCCATCCAAGGATTAACCAAGGTGCAATGCCGTCTAACAAATGCGCTAAAATATCTGGGTTCTTGAACCAAATAAAATTAGTATAAGGCACAAAGCTGAATGAAATAAATCCAACAGCTAAAGATAATAACACATGGTTTTTAAGACTTCCTTCTTTCATTTGACTCATTAACCAAAACAATATCCAAGAAATGATAAAGCAAGTAAAGAATCCCCTTACCATGTTCATACCCATGGCAGAGCTATTGTTCATTTGGTAGTTTAAAACTGCCCATGGTTTGCCTTCATATTTCTTCATCACTTCTGCACATTTTGCTTCATCGTTCATTATTTCCGGATCTGGCATACCCAATACATACATGCCTTCTTTAAGTCCGGTTTGTTCAATAGCCATTAACAGTGAATCTTGCAGCGGTGTATAGCCCTGAGCTGCTTTGTGAAAATTAGGCATGGCAAAGGACATGAATTGCCATATAAATAAAATGGCTGCACCAATAAGTGCAAATAGGAGATGTTTTTTCATAAGGTTTTCTTTTTAGGTTTGTAACCCAAATGTAAACATTTGAATTTAATTGTAAAGGCTATTTTGTTTTTTTACAATTCGTGGCCTTTTTAATAATAAGAAGAAAAAATCATCCATCAATAACCAACCATTTCGCTTCAATTTGTGGCGTTTGCTAGAAATAGCACAATGCTAATATTCCTTCACTAAAACATCTGTAGAAATTTGAAGGGCATGATGAATTTTACGAATCATCTCCAAGGTGAGTTTTCTTTTTTTATTCAGAATCTCACTTACCCTGCCTTTATACCCAATTAAGTTCTCTAAATCTTTTTGCTTGTATCCCAATTGCTCCATTCTAAACTTAATTGCTTCAATTGGATCAGGCGATTCTATAGGATATTTTTCATCCTCATACTTCTCAACCAGCATGGCCAGTATTTCTAACTCATCTCCTTCATTTGTACCTGGACGAGCATCAAATATTTCCTCCATGCGAGCCATAGCCAGCTTGTAATCCTTTGCAGTTTTAATTGGTTTTAGGTTCATGGTTTAATTATTATATTGTTGTAGCATCTATTTGGTCATATTGAGAATGAGTTCCAATAAATCTTATCCAAACCATCCCAAAGCGGTAGTTTATTTTTACAATCAATCGATACTTATTGCCTTTTATATTGAATACAACTCTATTATCTTCTAGAAAACTTGCACTTGGGTAATCTCTTTTTATGTCATTTGGTGTTTTCCAAATACTATTTATTGCTTCATCATGCCATGCTTTTAATTGTTGCTCGCAATCAGTATGCTTAGTCCAAAAATCCCTAATCGTTTTTTTAGCAATTACCCGCATCTTTTTTTCTCTATGGCAAATATAATAAAAGTTCCCGCAATGGGAACAATAATTGAAAATATTTTAGCTTTAAATTTAACCTCTAACTTATCCGCATGATCTATTTGCTGTTCTTTTATCCCAACAAATTCTCTTTAAATTCTGAGAAGGCTTAGGTCAACAAATTATATCAATCTCCATGTTAAACCACCATTTCAGCAAATAATTTCTCTAAGGTTAGCGCAGGATGAATAGACAAACCTGGATGCACCTTTGAGCATTGAATCATGGTGCTGCGGGTGGCGCTTAACCACCTAAATCGCTCGGCTGTGGGCAGCTCGCCTATGGGTCCGCCTTCTGCTTGTCCGGCACCAATTTTGGCAAATGCCTCCAAATGTTTCGCTATTTCCGCTTCATCAACTTGAGGTGCCAATGCCTTTATGCGCTCAGAAGGCAAAGCATATTTAATGCCCAAATAATTTTGGTCCTTGCAAAATAAAATCACGCCAACATTGATAAATTCTTCGCGCTCTACCTTAGGTACAAAACGAATAATGGCGTATTCGAACAAACAATTAGCCATGATTTACCTCCTGTAATATAGAACCAGAATGGTGTATCCTATCAATCAAAAATTGTGCATAAGCCTGGCGTTGTTCCTCCACAGTGGCATATATTAAATCGGCCTCCATCCATTGCCTCGGTATCAAATTTACAATGGCCATAATTTGGTCCGAACCAAGCGCCGTTTTCCCCAAAGCATTTGCCTCGGCCATGCGGGTGGCCTGTTCCCGTAAAACATGTTTTTGGATCAGACCGAAAGATTGCGCAGCCTTTTGATGCCAAGGTGTGCCAGCATGGTGAAAGTAAAGTGCCGCGCCATGGTCTATGAGCCAGAGTTCTTTGTTCCAAAACAACATATTGGTATTGCGTGCCGTGCGATCCATGTTCATAAGCAGGTTGTCGAGCCACACAATTTGTGAGGCCAATAGGGCATCAATCTTAGCCACAACCGGATCGTAACTAATGGCTCCACTTAGAAAATGCAAAGCCAAGTTGAGGCCCGTGCTTGACTTTAGCAAATCCTGAATTTCTTCATCGGCTTCGGTTCGGCCAAAAGCCTCATCTACATTTACAAACACCAACTCGGGAACACGCAAACCCAGTAATCTGGCCAACTCGCCGCCAATAAGTTCTGCAATAAGGGCTTTGGGACCTTGTCCGGCCCCCCTAAATTTTACCACATACAAAAAGCCATCTTCGGCCTCGGCTAGGGCGGGCAAGGAGCCTCCTTCGCGCAATGGGGTAACATAACGGGTGAGGTTTACGGTTCTCAATTCCAACTTGTGCATGCTCAATATTACAATTTTTTTGCAAGGAGAAAAAAGCAGTGCTGCAATGAATTGCGGAAGTTGGGCTAAATTTGGGAGGCAAATATGTGATTTGTCTTTTAAGCAATCCTTAAAAAATACTATCTTCGGCAAGATTTGATACCACAAAGTAAAATAGAGGAAATACTCAATGCTGCCCATATTGAAGAGGTGGTGGGCGATTTTGTGCGACTCAAAAGAAGGGGCGCTAACCTTACCGGATTATGTCCGTTCCACAACGAAAAAACGCCTTCTTTTAGCGTATCCCCAGCAAAGGGAATTTACAAGTGTTTTGGTTGCGGCAAGGCAGGTAATGCGGTTAATTTTATCATGGAGCACGATAGCTTAGGCTATATTGAGGCGCTTAAAAATTTGGCCGATAGGTACCGCATCGATTGGCCACAGCAAGAAAATGTAAACATAGACCAAGAGCGGGCCTTGCGTTCAGAAAAGGAGAGCTTGCAAATTCTAAATAACTGGGCGGCCGATTATTTTGAGCAACAGTTGTGGGAGAGTGAGGAGGGCAAAAATATTGGCCTTTCCTACTTTGAAGAGCGCGGGTTTAGGACCGATATCATTAAGAAGTTTAAGCTGGGTTATAGTCACGATAGCTGGGATCATTTTATACAAGCGGCTCAGTCCAATCAATACAATCCAGACTTACTTGTAAAAGCCGGATTGGCCAAGCAAAACGACCAAGGGAAGCTGTATGATGCTTACCGCGGTAGGGTAATGTTTGTGATACATGGCGCTACCGGAAAGGTAATTGCCTTTGCAGGTAGGCAGCTAAAAAAGGACGATAAAAGTGCCAAGTATGTAAACTCGCCAGAGACTTTGCTTTACCACAAAAGCAATGAGTTGTATGGTTTGCACTTTGCCAAAAATGCCATTCGCCAGAGCGATTTTGTGTATTTGGTAGAAGGTTATACCGATGTTATTTCCATGCACCAATCGGGTGTAGAAAATGTAGTGGCTTCTAGTGGTACTTCCTTAACAGAAAATCAGATACGCTTAATTAAAAGGCATACCGACAATGTAACTGTATTGTACGATGGCGATGCGGCGGGTATTAAAGCCAGTTTGCGTGGTATTGACATGTTGTTGGAGCAAGGCTTAAATGTAAAGGTTTTGTTGTTTCCAGATGGAGATGATCCAGATTCTTATTCAAAGAAAGTAGGAGCAGAGGCCTTTCAACAATACCTTCAAAAAGAGACCCGCGATTTTATCTTGTTTAAGGTAAATTTATTGTTGCAAGATGCAGAGCATGATCCCCTAAAAAAGGCTCAAGTTACGCGTGATATTGTGGAGAGCATTAGCAAAATTCCTGATGGCATTAAGCGCATGGCCTTTATAAGAGAGTGTGCCACTTTGCTTGATATGAATGAGCAATTGCTTATTTCTGAACTCAACAAAAGTAGAAATGGTTTCTTAACCCAAAAGGAAAAGGAATGGATTAGTGAAGCGCCAAAAGAAGTTCCGCATCAAGAGGAATTGGCGCAAATACTGGAAGATTCTCCGCGTTTCGACCAAGAGCAATACATCGTAAAACTATTGGTCTTGCACGGATATAAACCCTTGGAGAATTATAAGAATGTGGCCGATTATATTATTCAAACCATGGAGGCTGATGAGGTGGTTTTTGAACATGAGGTGATGCGCTTATTGTTAAATGAATTTAAAACTTATTTGGCAAAAGACGAACCTTTTACTACCCAAACTTTTACGCAACATGTTAATCCTATTATTAGTACTACGGTAGCCGGACTCCTTACAGTGATCCATGAAATGAGCAGTAGGTGGGTGACAAAATATGATATCATTATTGAAGACCAAGAGGAGGCTTTTATGAAGGATATTAGCTCAGCTTTATTGTATATAGAAAAGCATCAATTAAATAAATTGCTCACCCAAGTGCAGCAAGAATTAAAAGAAGCACAAGAGAAAAATTTAGAACAAGACCTGCATTTAAATATGGAAGTATACAAGTTGCTTAAAGCAAAACAATTGGTGCTTTCTAATAAAATTGGTGCAGTCATATTACACTAGTATCATGGCAAAGATCATTGGAATTATAAGAGAAGGAAAGAAGCCAGAGGATTTGCGCACGCCGCTAACGCCTAAGCATTGCATCGAGTTGATGAATTACTTTCCTGAAACAAAAATATTGGTTCAGCCATCTCCTTTTAGGTGCTTTTCTGATCAAGAATACAAAGATGCGGGCATAGAATTGCGCGAAGATTTAAGTGAATGCGATATTTTATTGGGAGTAAAAGAAGTGCCCGTTGATCAATTAATTCCCAATAAAACCTATTTGTTTTTCTCGCATACCATTAAAAAGCAAGCACACAACAGAGGCTTACTTAGAGCCATCTTAAGCAAAAATATTACCTTGGTTGATTACGAAACCTTGGTATGGGATGCAGGCAATAGAATCATTGGCTTTGGACGTTTTGCAGGTATTGTAGGTACGCATTATGCTTTGCTCATGTTGGGTAAAAAATACGCGTATTATGCCTTAAAACCAGCCAATGAATTAAAGAACTATGCAGATTTACTTACGCAGTATAAAGACTTAGTGATACCGCCAGTGCGCATTGTGGTTTGTGGCGACGGTAGGGTGGCTCATGGCAGTATTGAGTTATTGCGCAAGCTTAAAATACACCAAGTTTCTCAGCAAGAATTTTTAGAAGACGATTATAACCGTCCCATTTTTGTGCACCTACGCAGCGAAGATTATTACGAAAGAAAAGATGGTAGGATATGGGATAAATCAGATTTTTATAAACATCCAGAGGATTATAAATCATGTTTTAAACCCTACGCGCAACGCGCAGATATCATGGTCAACGCGGTATTTTGGAAGCCAGGAATCGAACCCTTTTTTACCCACGAGGAAATGAAGGACAGTGATTTTAGAATCAAGGTGATTTCTGATATCACCTGCGATATTCCTGGTCCTGTTCCAAGTACCCTGCGTAGCTCAACCATAATAAATCCATTCTTTGGTTACAATGTGTATACAGAAAAAGAAGTAGCACCTTTTCAACCCAATGTGATAGATGTGCAATCTGTAAGTAACCTGCCTTGTGAGGTGCCTTTTGATGCAAGCATAGAATTTGGAGAGCAATTGGTACGCCATGTTTTACCATGTTTAATAGAGAATGATGATGAACAAATTATTCAAAATGCCACCATTGCTGCCAATGGTAAACTCATGGAAAAATTTGCTTACCTGCAAGATTATGTCGACTAATCTTACAACTGATTCATGCAGTTAAAATGGCCTTTTGGACATTTTTGAAAACCAATTTTACTGCAGGGTCGGCAAGATAAATTATTGTTCTCCACATAGCTATGCTCCACCGCTTGCGCGCCATAATAGGGCGACATGCCAAAGGCGGGCACCGTATTGCCCCAAAAGGAAACAGTAGGCACTCTTAAGGCCGCTGCAATGTGCATCAAACCTGTATCGTTGGTAAACAATTGCAAGCTGTTTTTTACCACCCCAGCAGATTGATTGAGGTTTATTTTGCCACACAAGTCTATGCAATGATTGCCCAAAGCACTCTGTATAAAAGCAGCATTGGCCACATCTTCTTTGCCACCTAACAACACCACTGGGTACTCTAATTGCCTTGCTTTTTCAATAATTTTTTCATTGGGCAAACGCTTGGTAAAATGCTGCGCACCTATGGCCCAAGTATAATAGGGCTGCGCTTTCGGTCTGAACCCAAGCACATTTTCTAAGGCATCTTCTTGGGGTATAAAATAGTCCAATCCCGCACCATCATTCACCACACCCAAGCTTGCAGTTGTGGCCAAATACCTGTCAACAATATGAACAGCAGGCATGCGGTTTATATTGAATTGAACCAATAAGAATTTCTCTATATTCAATTTAGGGAATGAATAAGCCTTAACACCTAAACCAGCCTTTATCATTGCTGTACGCAAATTGTGGTGCAAATCAATCACCAAATCAAATTTTTCTTTGCGCAAACTTAATCCCATTTGTATAGGATGTTGGTCTAACACATGTACCTTATCTATGTATGGGTTATTGGCTAAAATTGCCGTAAATGCTGGTTTTGTAAGATAATGCAGCTCCACATTGCCCAATTGTTTTTTTAAACAACGCACCACAGGCGTAGTTAAAACAATATCTCCAATGGAGCTAAATCTCAGGATTAGAATCTTTTTTTGCAAAGTCAGATTTTTCTTCAAATATAAGCTTTATACTCGCGCTACAAATGATCAAATATCCATATCCCGTTAAGCATTGTAAAATTGGCTCCGACATAGAAATTGCTTATTGCGATGAAGGTGCCGGACCCCTTACCTTGGTATTTATACACGGACTAGCCAATTATATTCCGGTTTTTAAACACAATATAGATGAACTTAAAGACCATGCGCGATGCGTGGCCGTAGATTTGCCCGGCAATGGATTATCGTCTAGGGGCGATTACCCTTTTACCCTCATTTTTTACGCAGAATCTATTGCACGTTTTATTCAAGAAATGCAGTTAAGCAATGTGGTATTGGTTGGCCATAGCATGGGCGGACACGTATCTTTATTGTTGGCATTGCGCTATCCTAATTTGGTAGATAGACTGGTGTTGCTTGGTACAAGCGGCTTAGAGTATTACAACGATTTTGAGAAAAGCCTCATGAAAGGCATGTTGAGTTTGGGTAGTTTAATGTATGGAGATGCCATGAGTTTGGAAGCTGCCATTCAAAATAGTTATTACCATGAGCAAAAGAAGGATGCCAAACATATTGTGAAAGAATTGCTGCAATTAATGAATGGCGAAGGTGGAAAATACTGGCATAAAATGGTGAAGAAAAACATCGAAGGTATGTTAGATGAACAAGTGTTTCCTTACCTTAAAGAAGTACAACAACCCACATTAATTATCTTTGGAAAACAAGATACTTTTATTCCAAATAAACTGATGCATGTGGCAGAAACCACAGAGAAATTAGCCACCAAAGCAGCTGCAATTATCCCCAAATGTGAGCTTGAATTAATTTCGCATTGCGGACATTTTGTGCAAATAGAAGCTTCAGAAAAAGTAAATCAACGCATCCTAAAATTTCTGGCTGAACCAATGAATTAATCAGTGCCTTTGTGAAGCACTAAAATTGGTAATCCTGGGTCTATCACCATTTTCTGTGAGTTGCTTCCTAACATTAATTTTTCTATCCAACTATGCTCTGCACGCACCATCACCAACATCTGCGTGTTGCCAGTGTTTATTTGATGTTTCAGGTTTTCTGCAATAGATAAATGAATGCTTCCCTTTTTAATATTGAGCTTAATATTTTTGTATGCATGTTCAAAAATAAACTTCTCTGCATCTATAATTAACTTCTCACTTTCTGGTCCGGCATAATCAAAATAAAAGATCTCTAAAGCTGCATGAAACACTTCTGCAAAGGGTGCCAAAATTCCCAATTCCTCTTCCAAATTTTCCAAATCAGAAGCATAAATTAAATGGTATATTGGTTCAAACCGATAAGCCTTAGGAACAGCAATGATAGGGCTTCTACACTCAGAGATTAATTGAGCGGTATTGCTTCCTAAAAATATTTTTCTAAACCCACTAGCGCCATGCGTGCCTAAAATAATTAAATCACAAGCGTACTTTTCACATGCATTTTTAATGCCATAAGAAATCACATTTTGTAAATCAACATGCGCCTCAATGCTTACAGCATCTGGGTCTAAATCATTGTTAGAGATAAGCTGTTTAAAGGCACTTACCAAGAGCGACTGTTCTTCTATTTCATCTAGGTAATAATTTTCATACGGTATATCAGTAACCGTCATTAAACTTGGCATAGCGTGGTACAAAACCAAAGTGCTATTGGTATAAAGGGCAAAATGGTAGGCATATAAACTTGCATTTTTTGCCTCAGGAGAATAGTCGGTAGGAACCAGTATTTTCAACATGGTGCTTGGGGTTTTATCCATCTCGAAGGTAGTAAAAGAAATGGAATAAAAAAATGAGCAAACCCTAAAAGAGGCACTTTTTATAAAGCCAGTCCTGTGTCTTTTTGTTCGTTTTCGTACCAAGCGTCCACCAACAAATTTCCGCCATCTGCAGCAGCGGTTGCCAATTGGTCGCAACGCTCATTCAGCGCATGTCCGGCATGCCCTTTAATCCATTTAAATTGAATGTGATGTTGAGGGTATAAAGCTAAAAACCTGCGCCATAAATCGGAATTCTTTTTGTCTTTAAACCCTTTCTGCGCCCAGCCAAACACCCATTTTTTCTCAACCGCCTCGCATACATACTTACTATCAGTATGCACGGTAATATCAAGCTTAGGCAATTTCATAGATTCTATGGCCACAATAACAGCCAGCAACTCCATACGGTTATTGGTAGTTAACCTGTAGCCTGCACTCATTTCTTTGCGGTGACTCCCACTCATCATGACCACTCCGTAGCCACCTCTGCCCGGATTTCCTCTAGCAGAGCCATCTGTATAAACATGAACCTTCACAAGGCAAATGAAGCGAAAAGAAAAGGTAAATTAAAGATAAATTCGTAAGTGCTTTATTCAAAAGCTATTTCATCTAGTTCCAAGGCTTTGTCTAACTCAATCCATATTAAAGTTAATGAATACGCCGTATAGCATAGCAATACCCGCTTGGTGGTACCCTTGTCCTCAAATTCGTGGTAGGCTGCAATGCGGTATTTATAACCACCCATTACACAAGGCAATCTTTTGGCATCAATGCTCTTGTCGTTAAAAAATTCTTGGATCAAACCGTCTCCTGTTAATGAATCTACCTTGCTCTTGTCATAAGCTGTGGTGCGCGCATACACGTCCATCGACACAAATTCTTTGCTGCCTTTTTTACATGGTTTTACATACAAAAATTGGCCTACAGATATTGTTTTTTCTACGGTCTGACCCAAACACAGTTGCGTAAAAAATGCCATCATAAGGAAAAGTACTGCTCTCATATTGGTATTAATTTAACTAGACAAATTTCTATGAAAGCCACGCAAAAACAAAGCCAAAACGAGGTATTAAGAAAATAGTATGAATCTTATTCAAAAGCACTGCGACCCCATTCTTGCATTTCTGCCTCGCTCCATAATTGAGGAAAAAACACCCTCACCTGAAAACGTGGAGGCAAGTATTTCTGCCAATTGGTGCCGCCTGTTGCCGCTACATCATTGGGCTGTTTGGCCAAATAGCGTACCGCAGATTTATAATGAGATAAAGGCCAATTTACATTTACGTTCTGATCCAATTGCTTGAGCTCTGCAATTAATTCTGGGTTTGATTTTTCTCCTTCTGGCAATGAATCATACAAGGCCAACAGGTTTTTATCTTGGTAGTTTTTTGCCAACCTAATTAAATCGGCCGTGTACTTATTTTCAAATTGCGTAAGCGTAAGTGTTTTCTTTCCTGTACCCGTTTCTGTAGCGCCATGCTTCCAATAAATGTATTGAAACATGTCGTCTATAGAACTCTCCAACGTATAATTTCCCCTATGCTCCTTATCCACCAAACGCAATAAATGCGTTGAGCATATTTCTATCATGCGGTACTGTGCCGATTGAAATCCGCTGGCTGGCAAAAGGCTCATCCTAAATTTTAGGAATTGTTCTTTCTCCATGCCTTCCACCATAATGCTAAAAGAATGGGTTAAATTTTTAAAATAGGCATTGATGCGCTTAACGCGTTGCGCAAAAAAGCTTGCATTTAAATTGCCCTTGCGCTTAGCCAATTGGTCTATTTCGTGCAAAGATAATTTAAAGTATAGCTCCGTAATCTGATGATACATGATAAAGATTTCTTCATCAGGTATGTTTGTTTTTGGCTTCTGTAAGCTTAGTAAAGTGTCTACCATAATATAATCCCAATAGCTGGTATATTCTTGGTAAACCAATCCTTCCAAATAGGCCTTAAAATCTTGGCCATTGGCTTCGTATTTATCTTTCAATTGAAGAATTAAATCTTCAACCGTTTGGTCTATGTGGTTTTCTGCCATAATTAATAGGGACTGGTAAAGTCTTTAAACAAAGGAAGTATTTGGTCTTTGTCAGACACTATAGGTTCTTGTGTTTGCCATTGGATGCCTATTTCTGGATCGTTCCAAAATAAGCCCCCTTCCGAAGCTTTATTGTACATGTTGGTACATTTATACAAGAAAATAGTATTGTCTTCTAATGTTTCAAATCCATGGGCAAAGCCAGGTGGAATCCAGAACATCAACTGATTCTCTGCAGTTAAATCAATGGTAAAATTTTGTCCGTAGGTAGCAGATTCCTTACGTATATCAACCACTACATCTCTTACAGCACCTTGCACCACACGCACCAATTTGCCTTGTTCAAAAGGCGGTGCTTGAAAATGTAAGCCACGCACCGCTCCTTTTTGAGATAAGGACTGGTTGTCTTGCACAAAATTTAAATTAATTCCTGCTTCAAACATTTTGTCTTGGTTGTAACTTTCAAAAAAATATCCTCTGCTATCTCTAAATATTTGAGGTTCAATTATTAAAATCCCCTCAATGGGTGTGGTGGTAATTTTCACGTTTGTTAATTTTATGGCAATTATAAGGAATCGTGCAGAAAATAGTTTGTTAATATGTAAATAGTGGAAAAAGGAGGGTGGAGGATACAAATTCTAAATGTATTTTTGCCAAATGCAAAATGAAGAAAAAAAGCTCAAACGCTATAGGCTTATTATAATTTTTCAAACCGTAATCAACATCCTTCTCCTGTTATTACTGGGTTTCTTCACCTTTACCTACTTTCAAACAGATAAGAAATTAGCTGTTAAGGAGGTCGAATTGTTTCAATCAGACTCTACCCGAGCCGATTTGGAAAGTTTGTTGAAAGAAACAGATTTGGAATTAACAGAATATAAAGGCAAAAATGCAGAGTTGGATCAGTTCTTAAGAGAAAAAAATGATTCCTTACAACAATTTGCCGAGCGCATAGAATCTATGTTGCGTAAAGGGAAATTAACCAAGGAGGAGCTAGAAAAAGCCAATGATGAACTCGATTTGTTGCGTTACTACAAGCGCAAGTATGTAAATCAAATAGATTCGCTTAATACCGTAATTATTGCCCTTAACTCAGAAAATAAAACGCTTAAAACAGATATCGATAAGCAAAAACGTAAGAACGAAAATCTCAATATGGATATTTCTCGTTTAAGCAACAAAGTGGCTATTGGCGCCAAGTTAAGTACCGAGAACGTATTTATTACGGGCGTTAAATTGCGTTCAAACGGAAAAGAAAAAGAAACCATTCGTGTGAGCCAAATAGACCAACTAAAAATCACCTTCGCCATCAACGAAAATTATGTGACCGAGGTGGGTAAAAAGGATATTTTCCTCAAAGTTCTTGGTCCAGATGGTGCCACCATCTACAATCAAGCTGCAGGTTCTGGCACTTTTAGATTTCAAGACGAAGAATCTTTGTACAGCTCAAAGAAAACCATAGATTTTAACCAAGAGAGTCAGCAAATCAGCATTTACTGGGACAAAGGGAGTGAATTTGTGAAAGGCCAGTACAAGGCAGAATTGTATTGTGAGGGCTTTAAAATTGGAAGTTCAGAATTTGTGCTCAAATAAAGTGTGACAAATTTTTATATTCGCAGCGTTATTTTTAAAAAACAGAAAGATTAAACGATAAACCAATGAAGAAGATTTTATTTGCCTTTGCTTTTGCAGCTACTTTAAGTGCTTGTCATTATGGAACAGAAGAGGCTAAAAACACCCTCGATGATAATGCTAAATACAAGTCAGAACAAGCAGATTATTCAGTAAACAAAGCCAATGTAAAAGCAGAAGAGTCTGCAGCACCAGCAGCAGAAGCGGCTCCAGCGCCAGCAGATACCACTGTTGCCACAAAATAATTTAGGCCTTGCACACCCTTGAGTTAAACGCCTCTCTGGGCAAGGAAGACCTGTATCTTCAACTCCTGCCGCAATTGCGCGGATTAATGGAGTCGGAAGACGATTTAATAGCCAACCTGGCCAACTGTTGCGCGGTTTTAAAAGAAACCTTTCACTGGTGGTGGGTTGGCTTTTATATGGTAAAAGGCAATGAACTAGTGTTGGGCCCCTTTCAAGGTCCGCTCGCTTGCACCCGCATTGCTTACGGAAAAGGCGTTTGCGGCAGCGCCTGGCAACAAAATTCTAGCCTCATTGTGCCCAATGTAGAGGACTTTCCTGGCCACATTGCCTGTAGCGCCGCAAGCAAATCAGAAATAGTTTTACCCTTTTACGGTTTGAACCAACAAATCATAGGGGTTTTAGATGTCGACAGTGAATTCCTCAATCACTTTGATGCCATCGACGAAAAATATTTAGGCGAAATTCTCCGCCTAATTCGTGCCTAATTTTTTTATCGGCTTTCTTTTATTATTTTGCCTTTCCCTATTTGGATGGAATGCAAGTAAAAAACAAAGTAAATCTGCTCATAATTGTGGCCGCCCTTGGCTACTTTGTAGATATTTACGACCTTATCGTATTTAATGTAGTAAAGAACGAAAGCCTCCAAGCATTAGGGTTTACTGGCGAAGCACTTAAAGCCAAAGAAATTTACCTCTTCAATCTTCAAATGACAGGCATGCTCCTGGGCGGATTGCTCTGGGGAATTATGGGCGATAAAAAAGGTAGGGTATCTGTATTGTTTGGCTCCATCTTTCTATACTCCATTGCCAATATCATCAACGCCTTTGTGGTGAACATAGAACAATACGCCATCATGCGCTTTATTGCAGGTGTTGGCCTTGCTGGTGAACTTGGCGCAGGCATTACCTTGGTTGCAGAAAATATGCCCAAAGAAAAACGCGGCTATGGCACCATGATTATTGTAACCTTTGGAGCTCTTGGTGCTGTAGTAGCTGGCTTGGTTGGCAAAAGTTTTGGTTGGCAAAGTACCTATCTGGTAGGCGGTGGTTTAGGACTCGCTTTATTGCTCATGCGCGCGGGTGCTTATGAAAGTGGTATGTACCAAAACTTGGTTCAGAACAACCAAATTAAACGCGGAAACTTCTTTTCCTTGTTCAAAAAATGGAGCCTCTTTCTCAAATATTTATCCTGCATATTAATTGGCCTTCCCATTTGGTTTGCCATTGGCGTTTTAATAAATCTATCCAACAGATTTGCCGTGGCACACGGACTCATAGACAAAATAGATATAGCAGATAGTGTGATGTTTGCCTACCTTGGCTTATCGGCTGGCGACCTTGCCAGTGGCTTGCTGAGCCAATATTTGCGCAGTAGAAAAAAGGTGGTTTATTTATATTTGTTCTTCTCTTTGGTGCTCATGGTAGTCTATCTTTTTAATACCAACGTGAGCGTAGAATACTATAAATACATGTGCTTTGGAATAGGCTTTGCAACCGGATATTGGGCTTTATTTGTGACCATTGCTTCAGAGCAATTTGGCACCAATATTCGCTCCACTGTAACCAATACGGTTCCCAATTTTGTGAGAGGCGCAGTAGTTCCCATCACCCTAAGTTTTGCTGGATTATCAAGCTCTGTGGGCGTAATTCAAGCCGCCTTTTGGGTGGGATTAACTTGCTTATTACTTGCCTTTGTAGCCACTTGGTATATCAAAGATTCGTTTAGCAAAGACCTCAATTATTTTGAGATAGATTAACTATAAAGTAATCCTAAAAACCGTCCAACCATCCATGGCCACTGCCCCCAAGCTCTTGTAGAAATCTATGGCCGGCGTGTTCCAATCTAATACACTCCATTCAACCCTGCCGCAATCTCTTTCTCTAGCGGTCTGAACCAAGTGCATCAGCAGTTTTTTGCCATATCCTTTTCCTCGGAACGAAGGCTCAATAAACAAATCTTCGAGGTAAATGCCAGGCTTAGAAACAAAAGTAGAATAATTGTGGAAGAAGAGCGCAAAGCCCACCGGCGTATCATCTTCAAAGGCCAAGAAACATTCTGCTACCGCTTTTTCTCCAAACAAATGCGTCCTAATTTTATCCTCCGTAGCTACTACCTGATCGCTCAGTTTTTCATACTCAGCAATGCCCTTTATAAAATGTAAAATTAACCCACAATCATCCTCTGTGGCAAAACGTATGGAAAAGTTATTCATGAATATCTAAGTCTTTTATAACTGGTAAAAATAAACCAAAATTATCCTTTTTGGCAAAACGAATGCTAATTTATGCAGGTAAAATTAGCCCTTAATAATGTTTGAAATTAAACCACAAACATCTTCTTTGGCAAAACGAATGCTAATTTATGCATGTAAAAACAAGCCCTTTTTAAAATGTAAAATTAAACCGCAAACATAAAGTCTGGTAAAACGAATGCTAAAGTTTTGCAAGGGGAATTTAGGTCTTAATAAACAAGCTTGCCAGGTTTAAAATAGCCCTTCCATTGCTTTGCATATGGGTTTTCGTTACGACCCGGCCTAGGATTTATAAAGCCATCGAAGCTCACCAACCAAGTGGTTTTAGATACTTTTTTTCCGGTGATGGTGCCAGCGTATAATTGTCGCGGACCCGCATCTGCGCAGAAGCAGCTACGTGTATAAATGACCTTTGATTCTAAAAAATCTTCCTCTTTAATCACAAAAGAATTTCCTTTAGGAGGAGCAGTTTCAAACTCATACGATTCAAAGAATTCATCATCTGCCATCATCTCATTGTCTTCGCCTTTATAAGAAAATTTAAAAACCCATTTGTTGCCTTTGTTATAACTTACCTCAATGTATATACTATCGTATATTTTTTTATCAATGCTGCTCTGAGCTTGATAAACGAAGCGTTTCATGGCAGGCGTAACTTTGGGTTTCTCTTGTGCTAGAGCAATAAAAGCAAACAAGGATAATAGACAGCTTAGTATAATTTTCATATAAACAAAAGTAAGAATTAATTGTATAAAATTTGACTAATTTGGCACAGATGAAAAAAGCAGAGCGTTACAAAAATATAATCCAATATTTTGTTGAGCATAAACCCATAGCAGAAACAGAATTACAATACCAAAATCCATTTCAATTATTGGTTGCGGTTATTCTTTCTGCGCAATGTACAGACAAGCGGGTAAATATAGTAACACAAGATTTGTTTCACGATTTCCCCACGCCACAGCGCTTGGCTCAGACCGATTTTGATACCTTGTTTCCCTATATAAAATCTATCTCATACCCCAACAACAAGACCAAACATTTAATAGGCATGGCGCAAAAATTGGTGGCAAATTTTGATGCCAAAGTGCCAGACAATATAACAGATTTAATTACACTGCCTGGGGTAGGAAGAAAGACCGCAAACGTAATTGTAAGTGTGGTTTTTAACCAGGCCGCCATGGCCGTAGACACGCACGTGTTTAGGGTTAGCGCCCGTTTAGGCTTAACAACTGCAGCCAAAACACCCCTCGAAACCGAGAAGCAATTAATGAAATTTATTCCCACAGAATACGTGGCCACCGCGCACCATTGGCTCATCCTGCATGGACGATACACCTGCCTAGCTCGCTCACCAAAATGCAACGAATGCGGACTAAGCAGCTATTGCAAATTTTTTAATAGCAAGAAGAAGGAAGCTGTTAGCAATTAGCTGTTAGCTAATAGCTAACTTTTCGCAGCTAATCTAAGGGCGGGACTTTTACACAAAACTTGATTTGAAAAACTAATGTTTGATTAACCCTAAAACAGCCTTTTTAGCAAGAAAACCGCCTTTTAGGTAGGTGCTGTTAGTAGTTCGGGCTTTTACTTTCAATGTTTAATGATTAATTTAAATATTCTGTTGTCTGCTTGAATAATATATAGTCCGGCTGTTAAAGACTCCGTTGAGACATTAGAAATGTCCTTTGCCTGAAGCATGACTTGTCCGAAAATATTTATTATTGATAGATTTTTAATGTTTGTAGAGAAGTTAACAATTTCATTTGCTGGATTCGGATAAAGTGTAATGTCTATTGGTTTATCAATATCTTCAAAACTAGTGGTTAGAGTTGTCGAAATTGGCCCAATGTATTTTTTAGCAACAACTAAGTGGTCAAAATAAATGTTGCCATGATGCCCACTAGAATTCATGTCGTTAAAATTTCGGAGCCAAATATAATTCAGTTTAAGAGCATTGTCATTCCTAAATTGAAATCCTTCAAATGGTATTCCTGGGCCTTCTGTAAAATGATTAAAGCTCCATGTTCCCGTTGGGAACAGATATCCAAGATTTGAAATAAGGTTTCCATTTATCCATATTTTTATTTCACCATTCGATGCTGTAACAGGATTATTTAGCTTTATCATGATTTCAATACAATTCCATGAATCTAGATCAATGTTGTCATTAGTTGTGCTATTATAAAATTCGTTTCCATAATAGGGTCCTCCCGAACTTCTATGCATCCCCATCCAGTAGGTGTATAATCCAAAAAGTGAATTGGCAGCCGCTTGGCCATTTGCCTTTCCTTTTATTTCTGTGCCTACATGGAATTCCTGATTGCCTTGAGGTAAAGTTCCACCAATGTTTCCGGGAATTGAAGAAGCGGGATTCTTCCCACCTAACCATAAACCCGAATGATGATAAATAGTGTTGGTGTCGTACTTAATATAATACCTAACGAAAATTGAATCTGTAATGTCAGGGGTAATCTTTTTGTAAACAAGAGTGTTCTGATTAGGGTTCGTTCCGTCTTGAATTGTAACTAGGCGTAATGATTGGGTTCCATGACTAACTTTAGGTACAGATGTGTCCGATTGAATATTTGAAGGATTAGGAGAAACCGTATTCCAATTTCCACTTGAGGTTAAATTATTCATTGAACCTTCAAACATTTCTGTGAAAATTACATCAGGGTTATTTTGTATTAAACTGTCAAAAGGGTGGCTATTTGCAATTTGAGCATCTAATCGTCCTAATGATGTTAACAATAAGACAATTGTCAAAGTTAAAGTTACTTTAAATTTTTTTTTGTTTTCCATGTCTATATTGTTTTATGTTATTTCGAGGTTTTAGCCATAGTCTAAACGCTAACATACTTGTTAACGAGTAAATGGGTAAGGACCCTAATTCCAGCAATGGGTTTAGGTAAGGCAAACTCAGGAACCTTACCAATAGCTAAACCATTAACTTAAGGTCTGGCATATTTGGCACGCTTGTATTTGTCTCTTGAAAAAGACTAAAAATTCGAAACAATTTTCTACTATTTGTAAACCATTATTTTTTTCGTTATTACTCTATTATCTGCAAATATCCTTATCATATAAATTCCTGATGGCAGATGTTGAAGATTAATATTGAAATTGTTATTATCGATAGAGGTAAAAGTTTGAATCATCAAGCCTTGCATGGTAAAAAGATCTATTTGACTAATTTTTTCTTTTGTTTGGACTGTTAGCGAAATATCAGCCGGATTTGGAAATATTTCTACAGCTAAAACTTCTGGTATTGAAAGCATACCGTTAAGAGATGGGCGAAATATTGCTTCAAGGGTGTGTCCCGCGCTTATGTTAAAAAACGAATAGACAAGCGGTGTACCAATCGCGAAACCATCAACTTTAACCGTATCGGTCAAAAAGCCTGAATTAGGATGAATAGAAAAGGTAAGTGTGTCTCCTTGCTTGACCAAGATAACTCCCGAAGGACTGATAGTTCCTCCTGCGCCTGCCAAAGCATGAATGGCGTATTTATTTACCGCAAAAACTGCCCTAATTTGATGGTTGGCTTGAATTGATTTGAATGTATAAGTTGAATCGGGTGTACTCGGCACGCCATCAATCAGCAAACTGTCTAAATGATATCCTGTAGAGGCATTGATTAAAAATTTTAAGGAACCACCTTGCACCACCGAATTTACGCCGGAGGGTGAAATTGTTCCACCTGATGAGGAAGAAGCAGTAATGGTAAAATTTGAGCTCACAAAAGTAAACTGAATGGAATCGAATATCCCTTGACTTAAATTATAATAGCTTCCAGATGCAGAAGTTTCGAGTCTTAAGGCCCGTAACATATAGACATTATTTCCAATTAGCGGAAATGAATCGGTATAGGATAAGCCACTAACAGCTATTGTATTCAATCGGGTAAAGGTTCCAGAAAGACTGCTCGAACGATAAATAGTATAGCCGGCATTTGCGTTAGGTGATGCACCCCAATTCAGCTGAATTCTATTTGCACTAACCAGTGTGCTTAACGACGATGCAGGCAATCCCATTTGTATGCGAAGTGTTGGGTCTCCCATAAGAGCCATATGCGCTCCGGCTATTAAATTAGGTTGGCCTGCATCATAAACTCCTTTTGTGTTGTTTTGATTAAGTTTGGCGCAGGCTCCAACCGACTCTCCCATTGCCATGGGATGAAAATACCAATAAGGAAATCGACCTGTCCAAACAGAAACAAGTGTATGGGCTTTATTGGCAATAATCGAGCGAAGCAAATTGTTTTGATGATATACTCCTCCCTTGTTCCATTCCACAAAATAGCTTCCCCAAACTTGCATAAAAACAGATTTTATAGAGTCTTGGGCGCAGTATCGGCTTGTGAAAGTAGTTCCTCCGAAACTGGTATCCGTTCCTCCATCCCCTGCGTAAGTCCATAAATAATTATGCGCTTTTAGTGAGTCTATTAAATCTGTGCAATTCGAATTTGAACACGAAGAAATTTCTTTCAGGTTATTGAATCCAAACAAAGGATTTTGACTCCTCCATCCACCTGCCGATATATTTGTCAACCCGGCATCTGCACGCGTATATAGAAGACTTCTCTCAGAAACGATCATTAACTTATGTCGGTATCTGTGGTTTTTATTTAGATATTGCTTAAGCAAATCAGGTTCAGACAAGGCAAATATAGGAAGGTTATGCATGTCAATACGTCCCAGTTGAAGTTCCACATCAGAGGGAATAATACCCTGATCCCACTTACCATCTCCCGGTAAATTAGGTGTATAAATAATCCCAGAGTTTGTAGTTTGAACGGTATTATCTGACCATGCACCATCTACATCTGCATAATAGGCATCGCAGGGTTGGGCACCTACCCGTTCCGCGTGACCATCGGGGGCAAAATTTCCTGAGTAAGGCACAGGGAGATTCCCTATGAGAATAACAGCTCTTAGGCCCATGGTATATTGCTGTTTAATAAAATTCTTAATTAGGGTATCCTTTACAGTGGGTAAAAATGATTTTCTAATCACTTGCCAACCGTCGCCAATCAAATCACAATCAAACTGTTTTAATTCAGAAACAAGGTGCGTACTAAATGTGGAATCCACTAGAACCAAAACATTGCCCCTGTTTTCAACCGCAGGTACTTCAATTCCACTATACAAATAACCTGTTCCGGTTAGTAAGGGGGTTGTTTTTGTTATTTTATATTCATAAATGGTGGAGGTATTCACCAGGCTATCCGAAAAACTCAAATCGGTTCCTGCCAGTGAAATTAATTGGTTCCAGGCTGTATCTGACTTTAATTTTTTATACAACACATATCCTGTAGCATTCGGGTCATTTATCCAGCTAATGTTAATTTTTGCGGGATTTTTTTGAACCGTAGCAGATAACAAAACCGAATAATCTATACCAGTGGGGATATTAATAAGGGTAAAATCGGTATCACTACTATCTCCTATCCCTAGGTTGGCTGAATTGCGAATTCGAACCAAGCAATGCTTAGAGGTAGTTGTATTTAAATTCCATGGATAGGAACCCGTTACGGCACTTACATTATTTGCAAGCGTTGCCCATGATTGTCCATTGTTTAACGAATATTCAATGTTCAATGTGCTTATTCCAGGGGCATACCAAATGATGTTGTATTTTTTGCCTATTTGCCAAAGTTCACCTCCATTTGGTTGAAGTAACATGATGGGTTTTGTTTGTAGCACCTTTTTATATTTTACTACGGTGCCAGAATCTCCACATGCCCAGCCGGTTGAATCATTAACAAAATCAACACCCCATAACTGTCGGGAGGTGGCACTGTATTGCCCAGTCCAGTTAGAACCCAAATTGCCGCTGTGTGCAATCACCCCATTTCGGCCTACTGCATACATATTTCCATTGATGTAATCGGCACCTAGAAAATCAAATGATGTACCTGAAAACTGATTTGACCATGTGCTTTGGCCAGAATCAACGGTGTGAGTAATGATTCCACTTTGCCCAAATAGCCAGCCGCTTAAAACGGAATTAAAAACAACTTTATTAAACCCTTTTCCATTGGGTGCAGAAGTATTGGCATAATTCGTCCAGGTTTTACCACTATCCAAACTATGGTAAAGTACGCCCGGTGCACCTGGCCTTGGGTCGCCGCAAGCCCAAGCGGTAGATAGCGAAGTATAGGTAACAGAACGAAGTGAAATAGATCCCAATAAAGGTGCAATTTTGGTTTGCCAGGTATTCCCGCTGTCGTTGGTAAATAAAACCCTTCCAGTACCCACCACAATGCCTATTTTTGGTGAAGCAAAATGAACATCCATCAAGTTGTTTATTGTTCCAGAGTTTTGCTGAATCCAATTTTGTCCACCATCAATTGTTCGTAGAATCCTTCCCGAATCGCCACATGCGAATCCATAGGCTGAGGTAATAAAATATAAACTCCTTAAAGTAGGATTTACGCCTGAGATTTGCTGCACCCAGGAGCCACCTCCATTCTTTGTTTTTATGATTACCCCTTTTGAACCTACCGCATAACCAGTATCTCTGTTTAAAAATTGGATATCCTTTAAATCATTGAACACTCCACTGCTGAGTGTGTCCCATATTTGAGCCTTACTATTTGTGTTTGTAGCAAACACAAAAATAACAAACACAAACAAGCGTAATTTTATTTTCATATTGTTTTCAAATTAATCTCAATGACTGATTATTAATTTTTGACAGGAAGTTCCTGATGAAGATTTTGTGGTAAGGATATAAACACCATTTTTCAAAAATCCAAGATCAAATTGACCATTCTTTAACTGCTCATTCGATTGATTTGGCAATGGAATAATTTCACCTTGAAGGTCTGATAAAGAAAGCAAAATTGAAGGATCTGTAGTGTTAAAGGTGATTATGCCTTCGGTGGGATTAGGATAAAAAGTAATGCCATTGTTATTCTTTCTATTCACATGAATTCCAACCAGGTTGTTATCATACTCCAAAATTAAAACACTCATAGGCGGCATGATATAATTTCCCGAAGAATCTTTACTTGCCATTGTTTCAATTATGGTTTCAGAAGTAAGTGCATTGCACGAGAGTAAACGACCTGCATTCAAATAGTAACCACTTGTTCCACTTACTTTTAAAGGAACGGTGTTGTTTCTATCTCGATTAACGGCAATTATATTCATTTTAGAAAGGTCGCTGGATACGAAAGCGTTGGAACGAATAGCATATGGATTTCCATCGCTTGCCATTGGTGAAGAGGTATTGACTTTTACAGAATTATCCAAAAATGCGGGTTTCAAAATTTTGTAAATCGCTCCTCCGGGCATTAAGGTATAATTGGCGGTTGAATTTTTACGAATAGGGTGCCATTGAGCTATGGCATTACCATATACCCAAAAATTTGCCCTCTCAATGGTCGATTTTTGGGAAAGCATCAATAAAAAATCTGTCTCCAAATTTGCACCCTGCCATTGCATGGCTATGTTTTGCTGAGCCATGGTGGGATTGGCTTGAGGTATACCATGTGCATAGTCGCCAATAAATACTTTTATGCTTTTTGCCGCAGCAGCGTTTATCAGGCTGTTAAGTTGCGTATTTGAGGCATCTACACTCGGTGAAACAGTGGAAGCATCCTCATCACCAAAATAGTGTTGTGAAAGTGAGTAAATTTTACCTTGTTGTGCTAGGGTAGAATTAATAAGTGCATTTGCCCAAGTACCAGACCCTCCATTTCCTGTAGTTGGCATAGTTATATGTATGGTGGAATCAACTGCAAGCATGGCATTAATCATGGGAGTTACAGTTGTTAAATAGGCATTGCAATTTGCCGCGCTCAATCCAAATTCACCACCTGCCCAGGGCTCATTGCCAATATTCCAGGTTTTTATATGGTAAGGTTGAGGATGTCCGTTTGCAGCTCTTAATGCCGCCCAAGGGTGACTGCCATCATTGGGACTATTGCAATATTCCACCCAATCAATATTACTTTGAATTACGTTTGGAATAGCAGCCTGAGCTTGTGTAATTGTAAGCCCAGCAGTACTTGAGTCATATATCGGTACCATTATTTGAATATCGTCCCCTGTTAAGCCTTTGTCCTCGCACATTTTCATGAACTCATCAAAACCAAAAATAACAGGCTGTGGGTTTCCTAAACTGCCAAGTAAATCTTGATTAGGACGCGTTGCAACATTGCCGATAGATTTTTTCCATTCAAACCCAACCTGAACACCATTTCCTGGATAACGAACTGTTGTATATGGGAAATCATTAAAAAGAGCTGCTACTTCAGGAATCAAAGTGCCATTTGCCTGGTGATATCCTACTTGCCCATAAGCGGCATTTCCCGTTAGGCTACTTCGCGAGTCGAAAGTAATTCCAAATAGCATTTTGGTATTAACCATTACATTTGTGTTCACATTTGTTATGCTTAAGGTCGCAACTTGTGCAAAACATCCTAAGTTCCAAAATAGCATTCCAATAGAAATTTGGATACACTTTAATTTCAATTCAAATTTTGTTGAGTTCATTTTCATTCCATTTTTTATTTGTTGTTCAATCGCAATTCCCTGCTTGGTTGAAGGTGCTAGATATTTGGTTTTAGGGTGTGCATAAAAAACAATTTGGCACTATTAATTAATGATTAATAATAAATTTTGTAAGGCCCTTGTTGGATTTAATGAAATAAATTCCATCCTTATAATTTCCAACCAAAATTTCGCTGGTTTTTTCATTTTTCTTTAACAATAATTGTCCATAAACATCTAAAACCTCTATATACTGAAGGGGTTCTGAAAAGTTTAAAACACCTGAAGTTGGATTTGGAAAAATTACAAATGCCTTTTCTGAAACGGATGCGTTTTCATTTATGGAAGTTGGCATACACCATGGGTTTGGTAATTCATTTAGAGTGGATACACTAGAATCGGCTAATAGGTTGTTGATGCCATTTTGTTTTACCAAGGAGCAGTTATAATATCCACCTGAGGTTGGAAAATCGCTCCACGACATCCAATAGCAGGTTGCTGGGTATTTTTTCTTCATTTGATTTAGAAAAATGCCATAATCATAGGTAAATTGATTGTTTGTATTGTTTATCCTTTTTGGTCCAAATTCACAAATAGCAAAAGGCTTCCCTGTAGCCAATAACTCATTGTAACCATTCACAGCCAGCGTGTCGTCATAAATATCTACCCCCACAATATCAACATAATTATTGCCTGGATAGAAATAGTCTTCTGTTTTAAAATTTGAATTTGGCAAAACGGATGAAACTAACGCTGATGGCGAATACACCCAAAGGATGTTGTGGAGTTTTTTTGTAACATGTAGATAATTGAAAGTATAAATCCATAATTGTTGATATTCTGAAAAATTAGGTGAATTGCATGCCGAAAATTGGCCAGGGTGTTTTTGCGCCCACCATTTATTGCACTGACCAGTAGGGCCGAGATATGCTGCATTCATTTCGTGGAATGGACGAAAAAGAATTGTCACGTTGGAGTCTTGCAACTGTTGGAACCCAATTGCAATGCTATCTAAAATTCTATTAAAATTGGTGTTTGCAGAATTTCCATTCGTATAAACTTCATAAAATCGAGAGCACACTCCAGCAGTGTCATTTATCGATGCCATGGTCCAAGGATTTCTAATGTCGGCCATTATAGAAATCATTCCATTTTTGTTACTGTGCTTAATTAATGGCGCATTCATATTAACAAAATTTGTTGGATATCCAGAATTGGTATATTTATAATAGTTGATGCCTGCAAGCGAAATTTCGGTGCCATAAGTCGATTGAAATGCGGTAAAAAGTTCTGAATAGGAGGCTGATGGACTTATAGCCCAGTCCAATTCTTGTCCCATAACATGATTTTGGCTACTTGCAGTGGCTCTTTTTGCAAGGTAGTTGTATACACACACCGTCTTATTATTGGCAGATTTGTCGGCAGTTTGCGCCAATATTGGACATGAGATTAGCATTCCTAATAGCTTTATTGCGATAACAGCAATTATAGTTTTCTTAGCATTGTTGTTGTTATGTTTAAACATGGTTTTTAAAATAGATTGCTTCAGGTAAAGCGCATATGTCCAATTTATCTTTTCTCTTTTATAAGACTGCAGATTGGATGTGGCGCATTCTTTCTATTTGCACCCCATTAAGGGTGTATAAAATAGCAATACGAAATACTTTTCCTAAAGGTTGGGTCCCTTATTTTCTAATTTCGGGAAAGGGCAAAAACCACTTCCATATTTTGAAGTGAAATGCTGTCGAGTATGTTTGGATTGTATAGCCTGCAAGAAAATTTGGCCTTAATTTTTTTTGTTTTTTTTCCTTGTAAGTTTACGCTGTATTCCTCTACAGATTCAATGAAGAATTTACTATTGAAAGGTTGTTTACTCGATTCGCTGGTAAACAATACGCCATTTTCGGTATAATAATCAATTATAAGCCTAGACGTAGAAGAAAAGCCTGGTCTGGCAAAAACTAGCGAGTTTCCGGGATAAACAACGCTATCAAAATAATTTAACAGGCTGCTGCTACTTGGCTTAAGATCGTTGAGGGTAAAAAGAAAATTTCCTTTACATTTTCTACAGTTGATTGGGCCAAATTCGCCCAAAAACTTATTAAAATAGACACCTGGCGAAAGGGGATAAACTGTATCATAGGTATTCATGTATATGTTGTTAACCCCTGCCTGAATCAAAATGGGTTTACCTCTGAAAAGTCCTTCCAAATAAAAAATAGGTAAAGGCTCACTAATTAGTGGCAAAGGATCTATTTGCTTTTTACAACCAAATAAATTAAAAATCAATACCAAGATCAGAATATTTTTTCTCATTGCTTTGTTTTTTGAAATTGATAAAATACCTGAAGACCTTTGTTTCTATCGAACACATTGTTCCCAAAGTAAGAATTAAGTGTTAGGTCTGAAAAGCCTAAATTTACTTGAATGCCGAGAGAGGAAGAATTTGAAAAACTAAATTTATATGCGGCCAATATCCCTAGGTCATAGGGTTTAATTCCATTGGGTATGCCGCTCCGAGTAGTAGTTTGTGTTCCATTGTTTAATTCAGATTCTTCTGTTAAGGTTATTTCGGTTTTTCCATTTATCAAAATATCAGTATAAAACCCGAGGTGGAAACTGTGTCTTTTTTTAATTAAAAACCCAAAGGAAATGGGTAGTTCAATCCATTGAATAGATTTTGTGGTAACCTTTACTTCTTTTTGGTTTTTACCAAAATGGTAATCTGCAGCACTATTGGTTTTAGATCCATTTAATCCAGCTCTTTTCAAAAGAACAGGTTCAAAGCTGAATACATAGTTGTTTTTCCTAAAGCCCATAACTATTCCACCCATTGGGTTTAAAGAAATTGACTCTTGTTTGATGTTCCCATTTCCCAGTGGAGAGTAGCCTATCAAACCAACTTTTGCACCAAAAAACAAATTCGTTTTATTGTCTTCTTTAGTGTGTCTGACATTGAAAAATGTCGTATCAATCGGTTTATCAATTGATGCTGTAATTGGTTTAACAAAACTATCTTGTGTTAAAACTTGCATCGGTTCCATCTGTTCCTCGTTAACTTGGTTTATGGGGTTGTTTGATTGTAGACCCTTTAACTCATCTGTTTTCTCAAGCTGCTTAGCTGCTTCTTTTTTGGGGAGAAAATTCTCTGATGCAGCGATTGCCTTCTTGGAAAAAAAATTGGATTCTAATTGGGCTTTAAAGGATAAAATGGGAGGGTAAAGAAGCGGAACATTTTCCTTTATTTTGATTGGTTCAGGTTGAGTTTTGATTAGATTTTTCTCGCTGTTCGGCGATTTTTTGGAAAATCTTTGGCTAATATTAGGAAGCGGAATTTCAATAACCTTTAAATTATTCCTGCCCTTTGCCTGGGATAAATTTTGACTCATATCCTTGTTCGGAATTGAATTTTCATAAGTAAAAAAGAAAATGGTACCAATGGCAGTAAGGAGTAATATTGATAAGAATAAAAATACCCTATTTTTCTTCCGTCGCTGTTTAGCTTTTTTTAGGCTGTTTTCAATCTCATTCCACTGAATTTTATCGGGTTCGAAATTCCTTTTTTCAAGTATTTCTTTTAGGTGTCTATCAAATTCACTTCTTGCCATTATTATTGTTTCCCCTTTCTCAATAATTCATGAATCATACTCTTTAATTGTTGCCTTGCGAAGGAAACATGCCATTTGCTGGTGCCTTCAGATATTTTTAGCATGGCTGAAATTTCTTGGTGGCTGTAACCGTCTATGGCAAAAAGGTTAAAAACTTTTCTGCTCATATCTGGCAATTTGTTTAAACAAACCTCAATTTGATCTGCATTTACGAGTAGATGTTCATTTTCATAGGTGTTTGCTATATCATGCGAGAGAAGGCTGTCATATTCTTTGTAATCAATGAGCGAATCTTTTTTATGATTTTTTCTATGGTGGTCAATAATGGTATTGATGCTCACCCTCCTAATCCACATATCAAAGGGTACGGCTTGTTGATACTTTTCTATGTTGTCTAAAACTTTATGAAAACAAATAATTAAAAAATCTTTTGCTTCTTCTCTCGACTTTGCGTAGCGTAAACAAATGGCAAAAAGGTAGCTATAGCACAATACATACAAGGCATTTTGTTGCCTTGCCTCACGTTTTATGCAGCCTTTTAAAATTTCCTCACTAATGTTTTTCAATGATATCCAGTTCTTTATCCATTAATACGAAAATACTGGATAAAAGGTTGGGTGCCTTTTTATTTTTTTTATTTTAATTATTTTCCTGCAACCTGAACCGAGGACAGAATACTAAAGGACTGATGTTTGTCGCATGAAATTTATTTAAAAAGGAAATTGTATCATTTTCTATTTTTTGCGTTTCGGTTAACTCCATTGCCCCTGTTAGAAAGAAACTGGCATTCAAAGGGTTTTTATGCACATCATTCGACTCAAAAAATTTGTTCATTTGAGTATTACGCGAAGAAAAGGCGCATTTGTGTTGAGATATTTGAGACCTCAAAGGTTTGATTACTTTACCTTGTTTTTAGTTTTTTATTGACTTTCGGTTAGTTATGAATCAAAAACAATGTCCAAATGCAACCTTTATTCAAAAAACTTGTTCTAATCTAACATGAGGAATTGGCTATTATTAATCATTCTTTGTTCAAATTGCGTTTTGGCTCAAAACCAAAATAATACTTGGTTTTTGGGAACTTATTTGGGTATGAGTTTTACAGGTGGTATTATGAATCCAATACCCGACAAAGCCAGTCCAATGTATTCTGGTTTAGGTGCTTCGGTTATGTCTGATAAGACTACTGGAGCAATGCTTTTATTTACTGACGGAAGACAAATTTGGGATAGAAATAAACAGTTGATGCCTAATGGTGTGCTTTATCAAGGCACAGGTAGTGATCAAAGTTCAAACATTATCATTTTTGAAACAGCACCTAAAAAGTATTTTGTATTTTATTGCGATCAAACCGAAAATATATCCTATGCCCTGGTGGATTTAGGCTTAAACAATGGGAATGGAGATGTGGTTTATAAAAAGAAACTTTTAGCCTCCCAAATGGACTTACAATTTACCGCTGTTAAAATGCCAAATAGTGGAGGTTATTGGTTAATTACACATAAAAAAGGTACCAACGAGTTTAATTCTTTCGCTGTTATTAATGAACAGGTAAGCACTACGCCTGTTGTTTCATATGCAGGTGCGACTACTTTTCTTAATACCCAATTTAGTTATGGTAAGATGATAACAGAAGCCACTGGAAATAGGTTGGCTTATTTGTTCTTTGACTCAGATATAAATGCCAGTAGTGGTTGTATATTACAAGAGTTTACCATTGATAAACGCTGTGGAACCATTGCACTTAATAAAAATGTAAATTTAGGTTCGAACCAAATTTATGACAAATTGGGTTCTATTAGTTATGACCCAACAGGAAAGTATTTATATTTTTCATCATACAGAAGCGATGACAAGTTCTCATTGGCACAATTTGATATGAAAAGTAATGCCAGCGACAATGGCAGAATACTCATTTCGAACCAATATGAAAACATAGGTGATATTCAATTAGGACCCAATGGGAAAATTTATGCATCTAGCTCGGAAAGTAGAACCTTTACTTCCAAAATATCTGTTATCAATTCACCTTCCAATGCTGGCAATAACTGTAATTTCTTAGTAAATGCAATTGAATTAAGTAAGAACCCTTTTTTAGGAAGTATTGGTGTTGATAGATTCCCCACCTTTATTACTGATATATTTGAAACGGCCCCCAATACTAAAAAACCTGAACTTAAGCTAACTGCCAATTGTGCAAATTCTGAATCTAGTTTTGACATAAAAAATCCTTTAGATTTAATATACGACTCATTGGAATGGGATTTTGGTGATGGAGTAACAGCAAAAACAATTTCAGCAAAACACATATACAATTCTGCAGGCAAATATTTGGTGCGTTTCAGTTGGTTTGTTTGTAACAACAAATTCCAAATTACCGATACCATAAAGATAATTGAAAAACTTAATTTTAACCTGGGTAATGATACCACTTTATGCATGGGTGACACTGTTACTTTGAAAGGCCCGCTTACAGCAGATAAATACCTATGGAATACAGGAGATACCAACAGTATTATTTGGGTTAATAAACCCGGCATATACAGCTTAAAAATACAGAGTGGGATTTGCACCGCCCAAGACGAAATTGTGATAAACTACCATCCTCAAATATTCACAGCATTAGGTGATGAATATTTTATATGCGATAAAGAAAAAGAATTGGTAAAATTAGATGCGGGAAAGAACTTTATTAGCTATAGATGGACTCCAACTGGAGACACCACCCAGTGGATTATAGTAGGAGAAGTTGGGGATTATTTTGTTATTGTAAAAGACTTCAGAGGTTGCGGTGCAAACGACAATACCAAAGTAAAAAGAGTTTGTGATTTTTCTGTGTATTTTCCTAATGCATTTACACCTAATAATGATGGATTAAATGATTATTTCTCACCTATTGGAAAGGATATTGTTGATTTTAATATGCGTATTTACAACCGCTGGGGTCAGGAAATTTTTAAAACCAATAACCTAAATCAAACATGGGATGGGAGCTACAACAATTTACCCTGTCAAGCCGACACCTACTATTACACTTCTAAATACCAAGGTTATAAAAATAAAAAACTGCTCGAATTTGAAAACAAAGGTACATTTACCTTATTAAGGTAAAACTACCGAAAGCTAGCAGCAGCTGGTAAATTGCAGCTGGCATCTGGCCTCTAGCTCCTGGCAGGTGAGGTCTTTGGTCGTTAGTCTTTGGTCTTTGGGTAGGTTTCAGCTATTTGCCATTCTGTTAGCTTTTGGCAAATCTGTGCATCTGTGGCATAAAAGTCTTTGGTCGTTGGTCTTTGGTCTTTGGGTAGGATTCAGCTAATTGCCATTCTGTTTGCTTTTGGCAAATCTGTGCATCTGTGGCACAAAAGTCTTTGGTCTTTGGGTAGGATTCAGCTATTTGCCATTAGCTTTTGGCAAATCTGTGCATCTGTGGCATAAAAGTCTTTGGTCGTTAGTCTTTGGTCTTTGGGTAGGTTTCAGCTATTTGCCATTAGCTTTTAGCCATTCTGTGAATCTGTGGTGTTATCTTACAAACCCGCCAACGACCAACGACCAACGACCAAAGACTAACAGCTAACGGCTAACAGCTAACAGCTTTTCCCCTCAAAATACCCAACCACCTCATCCAAATTAATGCGCGGATGTAACAAGCTAAATTGCTTAATTTTTGCTAAAGTTTGTTGCTTAAAAGCCCTGTATTCACTGCTATCTGCATGCAATACCCTGTGCTGCATGGCTCGATTAAACTCGGCAATTTGTTGCATCATTTTTTGTGTCTCTGCATCTAAACAATGCGATGTAAATTGCTCCCATATATAGGCAATGGCTTGCGCGCTCGGATGTGCCATATCCGCATCATAAAATCGGTAATCGCGCAACTCATCTTGCTGTATTTCAAAAGCCGGAAAATAATAGCTATTTGGGTAAGCATTCATCAACTCTTCCATGGCAAGAAAAAGTGTTGATTTGCTTAAATTGTTTTGGTTCAGACCGTCTCTTAAATACTTAACCGGACTAACACTCCACACAATTTGGAGGCCAGGATTGATTGCAGATAAGGAAGCCAATATGGGTTGGTAAGCTGCCACAATTTCTGCTACACTTAAGCGCCTTTTTTGAAATACATTACTGGGAAATTTATGGCAATTTGAAACCACTATATCCGTCCCCAATAATTGATATACATTGGCCGTGCCCCAAGTAATAATAAGCGTTGAAGCCTGCTTTAATTGTTCATGTCCAAGCAAAATGTCCTGCTCAATCTTAGTATAAAATTCCGCCTCATGGCTGGTACTATAACTCCCATGATGCAGCCACGAGTGGTAGAGCTCTTGGTGTTGGGCTACATACTTTTCTTTTTTGAAACTACTTGGATCAAGCAAACAGCCTAGCTGATAAGCCAAACTTACTGGGTTAAACACAATGCCAAATGGGTTTAAAACCAAGTTGAAATGGTGCTGCGCTAGCAGACTTCCCATGTTCTGTGCAAAGCATGAACCAATGGCTAGGATATTGCCCTCGTAGCTAATTGATTTTGAAGGATTTGGGAAGGATTGCGATACTTTAAATTCCATGCAGCTAAATTATTATATTTATTGTTGCTTTGGAATAAAAGAATTAACTTTGTGTACCTTTACCTACCCAGCATGAAAAAGCTCATTTTTCCTTTGTTTATTTTATCCCTGCTCAACACAGCTTGTAAAAAGGATACAGGCGATTCTGGTGTTGGAACTCCAGTGATAAAAGACCCTTCAACCATCTTTGAAATGAAGGTTCCCAATGGTTTTACCTACCAAAGTTCTGTTGAATTAGATTTTAAAATTAAAATCTTAAATGCGCAGGATTTACCTGGTAAAAATGTAGTTGTTACCCTGCATACCAATACCTTTGAGAATGGCGGAAAGCTCTTGTACAAAGGCAGAGCAGATGCGAGCGGTTGGGTAAATGCAAAAATTAAAGTACCTATTTCCTTAAAAAATATTGTCTGCAATACCAGTCAGCTAGGCATTCCAGAAGATATTTTGCTCAACGTGCAAGCGGGTTCGCAAACCATCAACTTAGGTGGTTCAAAACCTCAGTTTGTAAAAACCTTTGGTTCGAACCAATACATGCTTGGAATGAATTTGCAAAAGAACCCAGCCAAGTTCTCCAATAAATGTTTGCCTTTGGGTTGGTCATTAGATGGTGTTCCAAATAACCTAGTTTCGCCCAAAGATGTGGTGAGTAACCAAATGATCAATGATATTTGGGCAGCCTTGCCGTCTAAAGAATCTGTAGCAATTAATCACCCAACTTGGTTAGATGATAATATTTCTAAGCGTACCCTTACGCTTACAAAAACCGCAGATGTTTGGGTGACTTTTTTAACTGAAGGTGCAGGCTTTAGAAACATTTTATTTTACTATAAATATCATAAAAACTTTCCACCTACCAGTGCCGCAAATATTGATTCGTTGTATGTTATTTATCCCAATGCTTCACTTACCAATTCTAATGGTGGCCTTCTTAGCGGCGATAAAGTTTTCTTAGGTAGAATTGGTGCAGATACCGTTATTGCTTATGGCATAACTGCCAATGGATTTAATATAAGCACCTCAACGTTGGGGAGCGGACAAGGATTCTATTACGCACATAAACAATTTAATCCAGAACCTAGCGCCAGCCTTAAACAACATATGGTGATGTTTCATGATGCTGCAAGTGGAAAATATGTAATGGGCTTTGAAGATGTGGTGCGCACCGCTGCAGGTTGCGACCATGATTTTAATGATGTATTATTTTACACAACTAGCAATCCGGTAAATGCCATTTCAAACGATAGCATCATAAGCTTGCCTCCAAGTGCAGATTTAGATGGAGATGGTGTAAATGATGTAGACGATGAATATCCAAACGATCCTTTGCGTGCCTTCAATAGCTATTATCCAGCCTTGAACCAATATGCATCTGTAGCCTTTGAAGACCTTTGGCCTTATTATGGCGATTACGATTTAAATGATGTGGTGGTTGATTTTAAATATCAATTGGTAAGCAATGCACAAAATGCAGTGAAGGACGTTTTTGGAAATTATACCTTGCGTGCAAGTGGCGGACAAATAGAAAATGGATTCTCGGTAGAGTTTCCAGGTACGGCAACAAATGTGGCTTCTATTACTGGCGCAAGCTTAGAAGCGGGTCACACCAAACCTGTTGCAAAAATTTATAATAACATACGCTCGGTTCAGGCCAGGTGGAATACCATCCCTTCTGAACCTTATGCAGATTCTGTGAAAGTTGCCATGAACTTTACTTTTACAACGCCTGTGCCTATGGTAGATTTTGGCTTAAGTGAATACAATCCTTTTATCTATGGGTTAACAGACGGACATAACCGCGGCATGGAAATACATTTGCCTGGTAAAACACCTACCGCCTTGGCAACGGGCTCTTATTTTAGCACTGGCGACGATAGAACCAGTGTGGCGCAAAACAAATATTACCTAAGTAAAGACAATTTGCCTTGGGGTATTTTAACGCCAGTTCGCTTCGATTATCCTTTGGAAAAAGCAGATGTGGTAACAGCTTACCTCAAGTTTGGTCAGTGGGCACAAAGCGGTGGCGCCTCTTTTGCAGATTGGTATTTAGATTTAAATGGATACCGCAATGCAAGCAAAATATACAGTAAGCCTTAGTTGTTTATATCTTTAGGGTTCGGTTTGAACCAATCTTTGTTGGTGGTTTTATCTTTGATGAATTGAGAGCATGTAGGGTTTTGGTGAGATTAATTTTAAAAAAGAAACAAGATGAAAAAGCTATTTATTGTAGGATTGTGCATTGGTTTGGGAGTGATTTCTTGTAAAAAAGACAAAGAAAATACAAACAATACAGGTGGCACACCCAACGAGGTTCATGTAAATAACATGAGCGAAATAAAAGTGCCGGCGGGCTTTGATTGGAAAACCTCGCGCGATGTTTCTGTTGAGTTAACAACCAATGACAATAGGTTTGCAAATGCATTACATTTTGTTGCCATATACAGTGCAGATCCTATTGAAGGTGGAGTGAAATTGGCAGAGGGAGCATTCTCTCTCAACAAGCCTTTTGAAGCAAAAATTAATACGGTAAATACCATTCAAGAATATTTTATTGTTAAAACTGCACCCGATCAATCGAAGTCAATTGAGACAATTAAAATCACCAATGATGCAGTGGTTGCCAACATTGAAGCCAATGGATTTAGAGGTCTAAATAAATCGGGACTGGGTCCAACCTGTACCTCTGGTTGCAGTACTGTGGTAAATAATCCTTCGGGTAATTTAACCTATAGCTCTGGGGTGGTATGCTTAACAGGCAATGTAAACATAAGTACATTAACCCTTCAGAATGCAGTAGTGGTGCGCATTTGCGGTGATGGAGAAATTAACAATGTGAACATGAATGGCAATGCATCTTCTCAATTAATCATCACCAGCACAGCAGAAATTGAATTTAAAAGTACCCTCAACATTGATAGACCATTTATCAATTATGGCCATATTTCTACTTCTTCCAACAAGAACGTCAACATCAATTCTACGGGCACATTTACCAACTATGGAGAGGTGGAGGTCGACAAAGATTTTAATCCAAACGGCTCCTCTGTGATAATCAACAATGGATACATAGAAGTTGGAAACAAACTCATTAACAACAGCGGTAGCGACTTTACCAATAACTGTAAATTAAAGGTAGAAGACGATTTTCAAAACAATGGATTGTTTAAGAATTACGGTTACGTAAAATGCAAAGAAGAAACCACCATACAAGGAGGCTCCAACAACGAATTTAAACAGTACAATGGCGCCATGCTTTCTACCAAAGACATTCAGGTAAACGGCACCATTACTGGCTTTGGAACTAGCTCACTTATTAAGGTTACGGGCAACTCTAAAGGTAATAGTCAGGGTCTTGTTAACGGTACCCAAAGTTACTGCGATGTCAACGGAATCGAAGGTCCGTGGAACGCAAGCATCGCAGGTGGCGCCATACAAAGTTGCATCCTTTACATTGCCAGCAACGATTGCAATCCAGAAGGCAATGGAACTATACCAGTGCCCGTTCAAGATACCGATGGCGATGGTGTTCCAGATGCCAACGACGATTATCCAAACGACGATACCAAAGCATTCAACAACCTCAATCCAACTTCAACGGTTGCCTTCGAAGACCTATGGCCATACAAAGGCGATTACGATTTAAATGATGTGGTGGTAGAATATACCTACAACGTTATAACCAATGCCGCCAACAATGTGGTGAGGGTAGAGGCAACTTACTTATTACGTGCCACTGGCGGTTCCTTCAACAATGGTTTTGCCGTGCAGTTTCCTGTAAACAGAAATCAAGTGAGCAATGTAACGGGAGCAACCTTAGAAGCCGGACAAACCAAAGCAGTTTTGGTGATGTTTACCAATATGCGCAACGAAATGGGCATTTGGAATACCGACCCAAATCAAAATCCTGTAGACCCAATTACCTACACTGTTGCCTTTAATGTAACCAGTGCTCCAAGCCTTGCCAGCTTTGGTTTAGGTGCCTATAATCCTTTCATATGGAATGGCACAGCAGGCTATGGCAGAGGCTACGAAATACACCTTCCGGGTCAGCTACCAACAGACTTAGCCACCACAGCCTTGTTTGGCACCGGGCATGATGGAACCAATATTTCTACAGGTGATACTTACGTAAGCAACGATGGCAGATTCCCATGGGCCATCAGTATTCCAGGCAGTTTCAATTACCCAATTGAGAAAGCCGATATCAATACCGGATACAATAAATTTGCTACTTGGGTAAGCAGCAACGGCTCTCTTTACGCAGATTGGTACACAAATACAGCAGGCTACCGCAACACAGAATTCCTATACTAGCCTGTTTCGTTTTTTTTCGGTTCGAACCAAACGCCTTTGCGTGGTAATCTTAAAAGGAAAATACATTTAAACCCGCAACAATATTGGTTCAGACCGAATGGATTTTTAGAATAAGCTGATGTGATGGGTGATTTGTCTCATTTTAGGAAAAAAGGTTTAAAATAGGATTTTTTTTGAAGGAAGAATTTCAATTAAAGTACTAATTATCAAAGCTTTAATGGTTTGGCACTACTTTGGATATATAGATAAAAACAGAAACAACTATGAGAAAATTAATAATATTCGGAGTGGCGGCAACATTTGCCCTTGCATCTTGTAAGAAAACCTTAGAAGATAAGTTTGACCAATCGCAGAACAACAACCAAACTGTGGTGGTTGAGAAAATGAGCGAAATTAAAGTTCCAGTTAATTTTAATTGGGAAACATCTCGCGATGTAAGCCTAAAATTAACGACAACAGATGCCCGTTTCTCGGAATCTATGCACCTTGTTACCATTTATAGTGCCGATCCTATTTTGGGCGGAATAAAATTGGCTGAAGGTTCTATTTCTAAAAACAAGTCATTTGAAGCTACCATTAACACTGCAAATACCATTAATGAGTATTTTGTAGTGAAAACTGCTCCAGACCAATCTAAATCAATGGAGAAAATGAAGATTACCAACAATGCAATAAATTCTAGCATTAATTTTTCTACCATCCAGAAATTGAACAAAATGGCTGGTCCAGATTGCACAACAGGTTGCGGAACTGTGGTAAACAATCCATCGGGTAACCTTAGCTATTCTAGCGGAACAACTTGTTTAACAGGAAATATAAACATTGGCAATTTGAGTTTGCAAAATGGTGCAATCGTTCGTGTTTGCGGAATTGGAAGCATTAATAACTTGAACTTAAACGGAAACTCAAGCTCGCAGATTATTATCACCAGCACTGCAAATATTAACTTTACAAGCACCTTACCAATTTCAACCAACTTTGTGAATTATGGTACAGTTTCTACTTCGTCTAATAGAAACATCAACATCAATTCAAACGCAACCTTTACCAACCACGGTATTGTAAATGCAGGTAAAAACTTTAACCCTAATGGTTCTTCAACCATTGTAAATAATGGTACCATCAATGTTGGTGAGAAATTAATTAACAACAGCGGTAGTGATTTTACCAACAACTGTAAATTGGTAGTGCAAGACGATTTTGATAACAATGGTTTGTTTAAAAACTATGGTTATGTAAAATGTTATAAAGAAACTACCATTCAAGGTGGTTCTAACAATGAGTTTAAACAATACAATGGTGCTATGTTATCTACAGAAGATATTCAAGTAAATGGTACCATCACTGGTTTTGGAACTACTTCTTTAATTAAAGTTTATGATGATTCTAAAGGAAATTCTCAAGGTGTTGTAAACGGAACTCAAAACTATTGCGATGTTAATGGAATAGAAAATTCGTGGAATGCAAGCATCAACGGTGGTGCCTCTACAGGTTGTAATTTATACATTGCTACTTCTGCATGTAACCCAGAAGGCAACGGGACTAATCCTTCGCCTGATACAGATGGCGATGGTGTAGTTGATGCAAGTGATGATTATTCGGCTGATCCAAACAAAGCGTATAACAATTCTTATGGTACATCTACTGTAGCATTTGAGGACTTGTGGCCGTTCAAAGGTGATTATGATTTGAATGATGTAGTGGTTGACTATACCTATAATGTTATTACAAATGCAGCCAACAATGTGGTACGTGTAGAAGCAACTTATGTATTGCGTGCAACAGGTGGTTCTTTCAACAATGGTTTTGCTGTACAGTTCCCTATTAACCGCAACCAAGTAAGTGATGTAACAGGTGCAACTTTGGAAGCCGGACAATCAAAAGCGGTATTGGTTATCTTCAATAACATGAGAAACGAAATGGGTTCATGGAATACCATTTCTACTCAAACTCCTTCGGCAAATGTTACCTATAATGTTGCCTTCAATGTAACCAGTGCACCTAGCTTAGCTAGCTTCGGATTAGGTTCATACAATCCTTTTATCTGGAATGGTACTTCAGGTTTTGGTAGAGGTTATGAAATACATTTACCTGGCATGTTGCCTACAGATTTAGCCAATACAGAATTGTTTGGTACTGGCAACGATGGTTCTAACTTATCTAGTGGCGATACTTATGTAAGCAACGATGGAAGATTCCCTTGGGCTATCAATATTCCAACTAGCTTTAGCTATCCAAAAGAGAAAGCAGATATCAATACTGCTTACACAAAATTTGCAACTTGGGTTAGCAGCAATGGTGCTCAG
>JBILVK010000068.1:0-15568 GCA_044370475.1 Bacteroidia bacterium | reverse complement strand
ATTGAATTTTACTTTTTTTGTTACGCAAAAAAAAAACTCTTTGTGTTTAAAAACTTTGAAAGGGAGTGACTAACAATTACCGAGCTTAATTTTAAAATTTTCATAAATGAGAGATTCTCTAAAATTTAAACTATGAAAAATCAAAACCAATCGCAAAAATCCCTCTAAATAACAAAAACTGATTGATTCATTTTCAAATTTATTTAACCTGGGAAATAAAAAATTAATCAAACCATTTTCTAATGATTCCCTCAAGTGATTCCTTTCGTGGTTCATTCAATATTTCTTTTGCATGCTCTTTAAATATTCTATTGCGATTATTTATGGCAACAAACATAAATAGGATACCAAGAACAACTAAAATTGTAACAATTAAAACTCCTCCTTTTTTGTCCTTTTGGAACCCATAATTCATGAACTTTCTCCCCCTAACAAATGAAAAATAGTTAATTAAACCAATTGAAACAATACAAAACACAATGACTATTTTGTTCGTAATAATTGGAATAAATCCAAAATAGTTTGTCAGGGAGTATATCGTGGTTATATTTATAAAAAGTATTGTTGTACTCACAGCAATTGTGCTGAATAAAGCCACTGTGTCACTTTCTTTATACTTGTCTTTATAAAGCGAATAAATTCTAAACAAAAGGTAATAATATGGTTTCATATCTTATAGATTAATTGTTTCCTTTAGGTTTTTCAAAGAGGGTATTACCAGTACTATATTCATAAAGATATTTCGCTCCAAAGTAGGTCAGGCTGATTGGCGCGCCCCAATATGTTAATCCTATTCCTCCCATAACAATGTCGACCGAAAATTCTAATGTGGATATTTGTCCAGTTTGATATTACGGTGTTAAATGAAAATAACTTATCAATTTGAATATTTTAGCATATTATCACTTAATATTAAGCTAACTGATTCTATGTTTTCGACATCTTTTATATTTAATAACCATTCTGGTTTGATGGATTTTATATCTCTATCAAAATTGTCTTCAATAACTTGGGTTTTAATAGCTATTGCAAATTCAACAAAGGTGCTAATAAAATTATCTCTGTACTTTTCAAATATTGGGTTTAAAGGAAAATGGAAGTTAATTCCTGTTTTATCGGAAATGGTTAAGATAATTTCAACCCCTTCTGGTCCTTCAATAATTAGCTCGTCATAATCTGGGATATTCACTCTTTGGTCGTTTTCGTTTAATCCTAAAGCATACCCCAGTTTCCCTAAAATATAGGTATTTATGTCGCAGCATTTCTCATTATATTCAGTTAATATTTTATACATAACTGTATCGCTGAAAACATTACTTGGATTGTCTGACCACCATAAAGCATACTCCTTATAGTTTCTATTTTCTCTAGATTGGTCGTCTTTAAGCCTGATATTTTCTTTTTGTAAACCTATGTATGGAAGGCCTACTTCTTTTGTCTCATTCAATAATTCAGGATTTTCAACACAATAGTAGATTAAATCCTTAAAACCGTTTTCAATAAACTTTTCCTTTAATCTGCTGATATATGCAATAGGTGTCGGATTTGTAAATAAGAAAACAGCGTATTTCTCAAAATTATCAATTACAATTCCATTGGTCAATAGTATCCCTTTATCAAAAAGTTTATGTATAGAACAAGTAGTTGCATATTGTAATTTAGAGTCCACAAAGCCTTCAGAAAAGGAAGTAAGGATTTCTTTTCCGACCTTTTCTGCTATATTCCTATTAATATTACCCAATAATACTAAAGAATTTACCATAAACATCCGCTTGTTTATTACAGTATCATTCTTTTCTTCATCATATCTTTGAGTAAAGTTTGTATTACTCTCCAAAAACTCATCAGTAATGATTCCCCAATGACTTGGTGCATTTGTGAAAAATGGTTTTCCTATTTTTTGCTCATTTTTATTATTTGCACCTTGACTTGGATTTAAATCATTCTGTTCTTTTTTTGACCCAAATAGTTTACTGAAGAAATTCATATTGTTTTTTGGTTAATGGAGGTTTTTAATTGTCTTTGCAAAATATTAAATAATTATGGGCTTATGTGTTTTATTTATTACCAAATTTGCCTTTCTACCACAAAAAACACTTAACAATTTTCGGCTTTTTTGATTTTTATGGGATTTTGTTATATTGGCTGCATGATAGCAACGCAGGCGTCGCCAAATTCACAAGAGCTAAAAAAGTTAGTGCTAAAAACCTTTGAGGATACCCGCAAAGAAAATAGTATGCGTATCACGTATTCTGTTGATAATGGTTTTAAAAATGCCAAGCTCTTTGTTGGCTTAGGATTTGGATTCACCCTTGTTACAGTTACTATTTGGGCGACCTGGAACGTAAAAAATATTTTAAAAATTGATATCTTTCCTGGTGGTCACCATGGAATGATTGATGATATAAACGCTGGGGTGGGAATGTAATTATGATAAATAATATTTGGAATATAATCGCCAATATAGGCGTTAATGAATTAGATGCACAGGAGGCCATTCGCTGGAAAAGGTTGCAAAATCAGTTGTACATCGTGGTTTTTTCACTGATTTTTTCCTTCTCATTATTGGGCACAATATTAGAACCGGTTTCTATGTTCTGGCGCATTTTGATCTTTATTGCCTTCTTTGCAATTTGCCTTTTTCTCAATAAATTAAACAAGTTTGAATTGTCAAGGGCCTTGTTTTCTCTGGCTTTTATCCCTTTGTTTTTTGCACCAAACTGGGTTTTTGATTTGCCTATACACTTTCCCTTTTTAGCGTTCAATGGGTTAATGGTAATCTTGCTCCAATACATCATGATCTCGCATATTTTGCCTAATCAATATGGTGATAAATTTGAATCAATTTATATCGTGGTTTTCCTACTTATCTTTTCTACGGATTACTTTTATTATCCGCATGTATTAGCCTTTTTCCATGGCACTAGTCCGCTTTTTGATGATCCTTGGAGCTTCTTTTTCTTAAAATCGATTTTTGCTGCAGTTATCATCATGGAATTATTTACCATTAAGTATGTAAATGCTTTGGTTGGCGGCCTGCTTAAGGCCAATAAAGAATTAGATGCCAGCATCGATGCCAAAATCGACATGATGATGAAGAAAATTGATAATCGTTAACAAGCAGGTTCTATTATCTGCTAATGTGTTTGCGCTTTGCTAATTTCAATTAGGGCATTAACAAGTGCGTCTAATTCTTTTTCTGTGGTATATAAATGTGGCGTTATTCTTACCCCATGCACATTGGCGTGATCTATAGCAACTGTCCAAATTTTATATTTGTTTAATAAGGTTTTGGCGAGTTCTGAAGCCGCTAATCCTTGTATGCCAACATTGGCAATGGCACAGCTTTTTTCTGCAGCCAAAGGCGTATTAATCAAAATATGTTTTGTTCCCTGCAATTTGCTTGTCCAATAGTTTTGCAAGTACCTTAAACGCGCTTCCTTTTTTTTCGGTCCGATCCAATTATGATAATCAATAGCGTAGTTGATTGCCAAATCTGTATGCACCGGATGTGTGCCGGTGTGGTTTAATTTTTCTATTTGTGTTTCGGAATAATTGTACTCGCCATAGATGGGCCAAAGGTGCTGAATTCGATTTTTGTTGACATAAAGTAAGCCAGCTCCCAAAGGACAACCCAACCATTTATGCAAACTGCTGCCATAATAATCGCATCCCAAATCTGATATTTTAAAGTTGATATGGGCAATGGCATGCGCACCATCTACCATTACCTCTACACCCTTGCTGTGCGCCATGTCGCAGATCTTTTTAATGGGTAAAATTTGTCCGCTTATATTGATCATGTGACATGCCATTAATAGCCTCGTTTTTGGACCAATGGCCTTGGCATACAAGTCAACAATTTCTTCATCAGAAACAGGATGAAGCGGAATGGAAACAATCTTATTAACGATGCCATATCTCTTGGCCTGTTGCTTAAACATATCGAGCATGCTGCCATAATCTTGCTCAGCCATCACAGCCTCATCGCCCTGTTTCCAATCTATTCCAGAAATTACTGTATCTAATGATTCTGTGGTATTGCGGGTGATTATTATTTCTTCGGAGGCACAACCAACCAATTGTGACAAACGATTTTTAGCACTTTGCTTGTTCTCAAATTGAACGGTTCTCATGTAATAAGAACCTTCACGGTTAATTTTCTTTATATCGGCCAAGTAGGCATTTAGCACAGGCTGCGACATGATGCTAAAGTAGCCATTTTCTAAATTAATATAGTCCTTTTTAAGTTCATAGTGACTACGAATAAGCTGCCAATCGTCTTTAAAATCTTTGCTATAATCTGGCAATTCTTCCAAATTAAATATAGAATTGGCCTTGAGTTGAAAAGGCATCAGGCTGCTAATTGCCATTGATTGTATGAATTTTCTTTTACTCAATTTCATGTGCTTATGTTATTTTCTTTTAATTACACGAACGCCTATTTTCTTAGCTTCCTCCCAGAAATGTGGAAATGATTTTATCACATTTTCTGAATCATCTAATACAATATTTGCCTGCATAATTGCCAACATCGCAAAGGACATGATGATGCGATGATCGCCATATGTCTCTATGATTTTGTTCTCGTAAAAAGCATGTTGCAAGCCATCGTGCTGTAAGGATGTAGCATCCGAACTTACCTTAAAATGCAATGCCTTTAATCCATTTGCCAAAGCCACAATGCGGTCGCTTTCCTTATGCACCAAACTACCAATTCCACTTGCAATAAAGTCGTACGAGGCCCCTGCAGTTGCGCAGATAAAGGCTGGTGCCAAATCTGGGTGGTTACTAAAATCCATTGTCAACTTGCCTGTGGCACTGGGCTTGCAATGGGTAACATAAACACCCTCTGTTTTCTGAATGCTGCGTAAGCCCAATGGCTCCATCCACGCGGCTAATTTAGCATCTCCTTGAATGGAATCTAAGCTTAAATTGGCCAATAATAAATCTGCTTTATCTGCTAATAAGGCTGCTTCATAAAAGAAGGCAGCGCTACTCCAATCGGCCTCCACGTGGTATTCTCTGCAAAAACTAGGAGCAATTTTTGTTTCGGTCTGAACCAAAGTAAAGTTGGAGTTTACCGTACATTTTACACCGAAATCGCCCAGCATTTTTTGTGTAAGTAGGATATACTCTTTGCTAACAACCTGACCATCCAATTGAATGCTCAATTCGCCTGCTAACAAGGGCGATATAAGGAGGAGGGCAGATACAAATTGACTCGATTCATTTGCCTCAATACTTACATTGCCACCGCTTAATTTGCGGCCTTTGATTAAAATTGGCAAGCTGTTTTCCAATTCAACGTAAGTTATATCGGCACCCAATTTTTGAAGTGCATTTACCAATGAATGAATGGGTCTTTGTTTCATTCTTGGGCTACCCGTTAAGCATACCTCTATGCCTGGAGTAGCAGCAAAATACGCAGTAAGGAAGCGCAAACAAGTACCTGCATTTTGTATATCAATGGTGCCCTTTGGTTCGGACAGAGCCTTTAAAATGATGCTTGTGTCTTCTGCATTTGATAGGTTGTGCAGTTGAATTTCTTCGCCAGTTTTTTGCTTGATTACCTCTCTTAATATACAGGCCCGGTTGCTGATACTTTTTGATGCTGGGAGGTTTATGGTTGCTACCAAAACCGATTGAGAAGCCGTAACATTAACTTTGCTCATGCTTATAAATTGCGGTAATAATCGAGCGATTTTTCGATGAGCTCATCGTGGCAATTGACATTTATTTTAGCCTTTCCTATTTTTTTAAGCAAGGTAAAGTTGATTAATCCTTCACTGTTCTTTTTATCATTTTTCATGATTTCAATGAGCGATTTGCTATCTAACTTGCCATGGTATTTTGGAAACCTCTCCTTAAAATAGCTGCTTATTTTTTGTAAGTCGCCCGCACTTAAGCCTTGGATTACCTTACTGATATATGCCTCGCAGATCATGCCAATGGCAATGGCCTCGCCATGCTTTAAAGGTATTTTATCATTGAGCAATGAGCAGGTTTCTATGGCGTGACCAATGGTGTGTCCAAAATTGAGTGATTTGCGCAGGTCTTTTTCCAAAGGGTCTTTCCTAACAATGGCTACCTTTATTTTGAGCGATTGAAAGATCAATGAATTGGCATTTTCCCAATCTTGTTTGTGCAGGCTAGCCAGTTTTTCGAATAGGGATTTATCGTCGATAAGGGCATGTTTGCAAAGTTCTGCCAATCCATTTCGTTTTTCATCCTCTGGCAAAGTTTGTAAAAATTGTGGGTTAATGAAAATATACTTGGGATGTTGAAACACTCCAATTACATTTTTGAAGGCATTGAAATCTACCCCCAATTTACCCCCAATACTTGCATCTACCATGGATAATAGGGTAGTGGGCACATTGATAAAATCGATACCTCTTTTGTAAGTTGCAGCACAGAATCCGCCTAAATCACTTATTACGCCACCCCCTAAATTGATTAGTACGGCCTTTCTATCGGCAAACAAATCTTGAAATTTTGTCCAGATAAACTCGGCATACTTTAAGGTTTTGTTGGCCTCACCTGCTGGAATAACGATGGGTTCGTAGTTCACCAAATAGGGCTTTAATATGGGCCAACAATGAATCTGAGTATTGGAATCCATCAGCACAAAGACCTTGGAGTATTCCTTATTTATCAGTATTTCAGCGAGTTTCTCCAGAACTTCTGTCCCGAAAAAAATTTCGTAATCTTTTTGAATAATTTCTTTCATGAAACGAGCTTTAAATAATACTTTTGTCTTGCAAAATAAGGCTATAATTTGGCTCCAACAATTTAATGTTTTCAAATCATGAACCACACACCTGTAGATTTCTCTAATACTCAGATTGCCTTTCAAACAAAATCGAACAAAGAACTTCGTAATTCGTACATGCTTTTTAAGGCTATTAGCTATAATTGGTTGGTTCAGGTAGGACCAAAAATTGTGGATTTTGGATTTTCGATAGGCCTACCTATTAAAGGCATTATTAAGAAAACGGTGTTTCACCAATTTTGCGGTGGCGAAAATATTTTAGATTGTGAGAAGGCTATTCAATTGATGCATCAATCAGGGGTGGGAACCATTTTGGATTACTCTGTGGAAGGTGAGGAGCGCGAAGAGGTTTTTGAGGCCACTGCACAAGAAATTATCAAGACTATTTTAAAGGCCAAAGGCAATTCTAGCATACCTTTTAGTGTGTTTAAAGTTACTGGCATAGGTCGTTTTGAATTGCTTAGAAAAGTTAATTACAAGGAAAATCTAAGCGAAAATGAAGTAAAGGAATTTGAAGAAGTAAAACGCAGGTTTAGGTTGATTTGTGAAACAGCTTACCAAAGTAATGTGAGGTTGTTTATAGATGCAGAAGAAAGCTGGATTCAAGATACAATAGACGGTATGGTTTTAGGCATGATGCAGCTTTTTAATAAAGAAAGGGCAATTATTTATAATACCATTCAGTTCTATAGACATGATCGTTTGGCTTTTTTGAAAAATTCGGTACAACATGCCAAAGACCATGGGTATTATTATGGTGTAAAATTGGTACGTGGAGCCTATATGGAAAAAGAGGCCTTACGTGCATTGGAAATGGGATACGAAAACCCTATACAGCCTAATAAACCTGCTAGCGACCGTGATTATAATGCGGGTTTGAAATATTGTATTCAGGAGATAGACAGGGTAGCTATTTGTTGTGGAACACACAATGAGGATAGCTGTAAGTTTTTGATAGAATTGATGAAAGAAAAGGGTTTGGCGCCTAACGATCAAAGGGTGTATTTTTCTCAATTATTTGGCATGAGTGATCATTTAAGTTTTAACTTGGGTCATGCAGGATATTGTGTGGCTAAATATTTGCCTTACGGACCAGTAAAAGCGGTTTTGCCTTACCTGTTTCGCAGGGCGCAAGAGAATACCAGTGTGCAAGGACAAGCTGGACGCGAACTGAGTTTGGTTCAGACCGAATTGCACAGAAGGAGCCATGCAAAATAGGGAATTGGAAGGGGCATTTTTCTATAAACTTGAAGAGGTTTCTTTGGCTGCAAAATGGGCAATAAAAGAAGCTGAAGGATATAACATTTGGTGTTTTAATGGGGAGATGGGCGCTGGCAAAACCACGCTTGTTTCTAAGATTTGTGAGGAACTGCAGGTTGTTTCTGAGGTGAGTAGTCCGAGTTTTTCTATTGTAAATGAATATTCTACCTTAGCTGGAAAGAAGGTTTACCATTTTGATTTTTACCGCATAAAAACTTTGGAAGAAGTTTATGATATTGGGTATGAGGAGTACTTTGATAGTGGAGAAATTTGTTTGATAGAGTGGCCTGAAAAGATTGCAGAATTGCTGCTTGATGAACCGCATGTTTCTTTTGAAATTAAGCATGCTGGGGAGGGTAGAAAGCTAAGCAAAGCTTGAGTAATTTATTTGCTTTTAGGCAATTAAAATGTATCTTTGATTTTATTCAATTTTATTATCATGGCCGAACATTCATCTTTTGGTTTTAGCGACTTGGCAAAGCAGGCGAGTTTGCAACCTAAAGAGTCCTTATTGGAAATTGATTTTCCTCACAAGGCTTTATATATTGGGGTTCCGAAGGAAACAACTTTACAGGAGCATAGAATACCTTTAACGCCGTCGTCGGTTCAGCAATTGGTTAATAATGGCAATGAAGTTTGGATAGAAACCAATGCGGGAAAACTGGCTAATTTTACGGATAAGGAATACAGTGAGGCGGGGGCTAAAATTTGTTACGACCGCAACGAGGTGTATAAGGCGGAAGTGATTGTAAAAGTGGAGCCACCTACCTTGGAAGAATTAGCATTGTTGAGTCCAGATAAGTTATTGATTTCTGCCTTGCAGCATGGGGCAAAAAGTGAGACCTATATAAGGGCAATGATGCAGAAAAAGATCAATTCTATTGCCTTTGAATTTTTAAAAGACGTGGATGGAATATATCCAATCATACGCAGTTTGAGTGAGATTGCAGGTATTACGGCAGTTTCTTTGGCATCAGATTTATTGAGTATACGAGGAGGAGGAAAAGGAGAATTGTTTGGGGGTGTTTCTGGCATACCCCCTTCGGAGGTGGTGATTATAGGAGCTGGAACGGTGGGAGAGTATGCAGCAAGGGCTGCCTTGGGAAAAGGTGCGAGTATAAAGGTGTTTGATCATTCTTTGGCTAAATTAAGGCGCTTGCAAGGGAATTTGGGTCAGGCCGTATTTACCTCTTTAATTCACCCAAAAATATTGCAGAAAGCTTTGTTATCTGCCGATGTGGCCATTGGATGTATTAGAAGTGAGGAAGGAAGGAGTCCGGTTATAGTAAGTGAAGAATTGGTGTCTCAAATGAAGCCAGCGAGTGTGATATTGGATATCAGCATTGACCAGGGCGGGGTATTTGAGACTTCAGAGTTAACCACCCATGCCAATCCAACTTTTATTAAACATGGTGTAATACATTATTGTGTACCCAATATAACGAGCAATGTATGTAGAACGGCGAGTTATGCATTGAGTAATATTTTAACTCCATTATTGCTAAGAATTTCTGAGTCGAAAAACCTTGCCGACTTCCTATATGCGAATCCGGAGGTGCGCAATGGCATTTATATTTACAAAGGCAATTTAACCAACCAACATTTGGGAAAGCGCCTGAGTATCTACCAGAAAGACATTGATTTGTTGTTGGCTGCGCATGCCTGATTTTTTTGATTAATTCGCAAGTATTACTTTTAACTATCTTTGGTTCAGACCGAAAAGAAATGCACATGCCTGTTGATATGTGGTGTATTAGTTGCCATTTTCAATTTCGTTATTTGAAGAAAAACAATGTTCCACGCAAGGTGGGACTATGTTTCACGGAAAGATGCAAATAACTTATTACGGACATTCATGTTTTTTATTGGAAGTTGATGGAAAGAAGCTGCTATTTGACCCATTTATAAGCGGCAATGAATTTGCCAAAGGGGTTGATATTGATCAGATAGAGGCAGATTATATTTTGGTGAGTCATGCACACGATGACCATACGGGCGATTTGGTTTATTTGGCAAAGAAGACAGGTGCTATGGTAATTGGGTCTTGGGAGCTTACATGTTGGTGTGAGAAGCAAGGAATTAGCAAGGTGCATCCTATGAATATTGGAGGTAAGCGGAGTTTTGAATTTGGTGAAGTTGCCATGGTTTTTGCGGCACATAGCAGTAGTTTTGCTGATGGCACGTATGGGGGTGTGGCTTCTGGGTTTGTGATAAGCCATGCTGGGAAAACAATTTATTATAGTGGTGATACTGGATTGAATTTGGAAATGAAGCTAATAGGAGAGCGTTTTGCAATTGATTTGGCCTTACTGCCAATAGGTGGAAATTTTACCATGGATGCAAAGGATGCAGCTTATGCTGCGGGAAATTATTTAAAGTGTAAGAAAGTAATTGGCCTTCACTTTGACACTTTTGGGTATATTGTGATAGATGGGGATGCTGCAAAAAAGGATTTTGCAGCGCAAGGAGTTTCTTTAACATTGTTAAAATCGGGTGAGCAATTCACCATTTAAAAGATATGGGTAAAACAATTTCAATAGTAAATCAAAAGGGAGGAGTAGGTAAAACTACTACTGCCATTAACCTAGCTGCTAGTTTAGCTGTTTTAGAATTTAAAACATTGGTGATAGATGCCGATCCACAAGCAAATACCACTTCTGGTCTTGGGTTTGATCCAAAAGATGTGCGCACCGGATTGTATGAGGTATTGGTAAATGAGGTGCCTGCGAAGGATGCTATAATTTCTACCGACTTTGCTTATTTGGATATTTTACCATCTAATATCGACTTGGTTGGAGCAGAAATTGAGTTAATTAATGTTCCCAACAGGGAGCGAATTATGAATCATGCTTTGGAGAAAATTAAGAAGCAATATGATTTTGTGATTATAGATTGCTCACCATCGCTTGGTTTAATTACCACCAATTCTTTGGTTGCAAGTGATTCTGTAATTATCCCGGTTCAATGCGAGTATTTTGCCTTGGAAGGTTTGGGTAAATTATTGAATACCGTAAAGATTATTCAGAATAATTTGAATACCGAATTACAGATAGAAGGATTGTTGTTAACGATGTATGATATGCGTTTAAGGTTGAGTAACCAAGTAGTTGAAGAGGTTAAGATGCATTTTCAAGATTTGGTATTTGATACCATTATCCAAAGAAATACCAAGTTGAGTGAAGCACCTAGTTTTGGTGTGGCGGTGATTACCCATGATGCCGAAAGCAAGGGTGCGGTTAATTATTTAAATTTGGCAAAAGAATTGCTGCATAAAAATGGTTTAACCAAGACCAGCATGATGGAATCTAATCATGATTTAAACTAATACAAAGGGAGAGAAGAAATAGAAATGAGCAAACAACAAAGAAATGCATTAGGTAGAGGTTTAAGTGCCCTATTAGAGAATAACAGTACAGATATTACTGCAACGGAATCAAAACCTTTACATTCAATTAGTGAAATTCCGATTAGTCAGGTTCAAGCCAACCCTTTTCAGCCCCGCGAGGAATTTGAGGAAGTTGCCTTAAATGAATTGGCTGATTCGATTAGGGTTCATGGCATTATACAACCTATAACCGTTCGTAAATTAGGATACGATAGTTATCAAATTATAAGTGGTGAGCGTAGAACAAGAGCAGCGCGTTTAGCAGGGTTAACCAATATTCCGGCATTTATTCGCTTGGCAGATGATCAAGGAATGTTGGAGATGGCCTTGATTGAAAACATTCAACGTCAGGAATTAAATGCCATGGAAATTGCATTTAGTTACAAGAGATTGGTGGATGAATGTTCATTGAACCAAGAGCAATTGGGCGAAAGGGTAGGTAAAAACCGCTCGACCGTTAACAATTATCTTAGGTTGTTGCGTTTGCCAGACAATATTCAAGCAGCCATAAGAGATGCGCAAATTTCTATGGGACATGCTAGGGCCATTATTAACATCGATAACCAAGACGAGCAACAATATTTGTTTAACAAAATGATTGAAGAAGGATTGTCGGTTCGTGATGTAGAAAGCCTAGTGAAAGCTGCTCAAGAGCGTAAAGATGAAGAGGTAAAACCACAAGTAGGTGCTAAGAAAAAAGCAGATTTGCCACAAGGTTTTGTTGACTATCAAAAAACGCTTAGCTCAAAATTGGATATTAAGGTAAAAATTAAGGCAGATGAAAGAGGCAGGGGTGTATTGAGCATTCCTTTTAAGTCGCAACAAGACCTTAAGCGCATCATTGAGTTATTGTAATGAGGGTAATTTTCCTCTTATTTTTTGGATTCATTTTTGGGTTGCCAGTCTTTGCCCAACAGGCAGATACCTTGGCAGCTAAAAAGGTAGATATTACTGAAAATCCACCTGGATTGAGCAGGGTTCAAAAGGCAACCTTATTGTCTTTGGTACCAGGAGGTGGTCAAATTTACAATGAACGTTATTGGAAGGTTCCTGTGATTTATGCGGGATTTGGCGTTTTAACTTATTCTTTTGTTTTTTATAACCGCGAGTATAATGCGGTGAGGGCGGCCTATATTCAACGATTAAACAATGAGCCCGTAACCAATCCTGAGTATGAAAATGTACCTACCGAAATGTTGTATTCCATACGCGAAAGCTATAGAAAAAGCAGGGATTTATCGGTCATAGGCATCGTAGGATGGTATGCCTTTAATTTGATAGATGCAGCTGTAGATGCTCATTTAAAGGAATTTGATGTAAGTGATAAATTGAGTTTAAAAATTAAGCCACAGTATGGTATAGGATATGCAGGCAATTATGCCGGTTTGAACCTACAAATACGCTTGAAATAAAAGACAATAATTTAGTTTGTGGTGGTTTTTTATTCCATTCAAAAAAAACTATCTTTATGGCGTTATTTAGAAAAGCTGTTGTTATGGGCCTATTTACCCATTTATAGCAGGGTTAGCATAAAAAGAATTTGTAAATGAAGATTGCATTATTGGGTTATGGCAAAATGGGCATGGCAATAGAGAAAATTGCTATTGCAAAGGGACATGAAATTGTTTACAAGGTAAATCTTGAGAACGCCTATGATTTTATGCCAATGAGTTTGAAAAATGTGGATGTTGCCATAGATTTTAGCATGCCAACTGCGGCAGTTGATAATATCTTAAAGTGCTTTGAAACCAAGACTCCTATTGTGGTTGGAACTACAGGTTGGTACGATCAATTTGATGAGATTAAAGCCAAATGTTTGTTGGAAGAGCAAGCTATGGTACATAGCACTAACTTTAGTATTGGTGTAAATTTATTTTATAAAATCAATAAAGTATTGGCCGCTATGATGGCACATTTCGACTCATATGATGTGATGATAGAAGAAGTGCATCATACTGCTAAGAAAGATCATCCAAGCGGCACTGCATTGTCTTTAGCCAGCCAAATTATGGATGAGATAAAATCAAAAACAGCCATTAAAGATAGGTTGATTTTTGGTAAAGACCAACCCTCACAAAGTGCAAAGCCGCATGAATTGCTTATTGAATCGCACAGAGAAGGTGATGTTACCGGATTACACCGTGTAAAATATGAATCGATGATTGATTCTATAGAAATTACCCATGATGCAAAATCTAGGTATGGATTTGCCAAAGGAGCCCTTATGGCTGCAGAATGGATTGTAGGAAAAAAGGGAATCTACACCATGGACGACATCCTAAATTTGGATGAAATAATTAATAAATAACCTTTTATTTACTTTTATTACCGCTAAATGAAAAGGGGGCAGTATAGAATAATGTTCCCTTATAATATTCGTTCAATTAGAAAAAAAATATGCAACAGAAATCTTCCATTGACTTAAAAGCAACCTTCCAATATTATTATAAAGACCCACGAAATTTTTCTAAAAAGCAATGGATGATTGTGGGCGTTTGGTGTTTGTTAAATTTTGTCATTTTTGCTTTGTATCTAAGTGCAGGAGCCTCTATTGGAATGGCTTCAATGAATTTAATATATGGATGTGCATTGATTTTCCTCTACTTTTCGCGCATTCTTGCATTTGCTATTTCTCCTATCATTTATATTGTATTATTTGTTTTATCCTTGGTTAGGATTGTTGATAAGCCAGATAACCAAATGGTCTATGAGTGGGGCGATGCTCTGTGGTTTGCTACTTTGGCCGCCACCGTTATTCGTTCTTATTTTATAGAGGCATATACCATTCCAACTTCTTCTATGGAGAAGTCGTTACTTGTTGGTGACTTTTTGTTTGTTTCTAAATTTCATTTTGGAACCCGTTTACCTGTAACTCCATTGGCATTTCCGTTTTCACACAATGTTTTGCCACTAACAGATTCAACACCTAGTTATCTTGAGTTTATGCATATGCCTTATAAGAGGTTGCCTGCTATAACTCCCGTTAAAAACAACGATGTAGTTGTCTTTAATTATCCATATGAGGATGGCAGACCATTTGATAAGAAAGAAAATTATATTAAGCGCTGCTTGGGTATTGCTGGCGATAGTTTAAAGGTAGTTAATGGACAGGTTTTCATTAACAATGTTGCGGCCGAGAATCCAGAAAACATGCAGTTTAAGTATTTTGTGAAGCTTAACGACAATGGATTTTGGAGTGAGAAGTCGTTTTTCAAGTTCCAACGTAAGTTTGATATTTCTGAAGGAGAAAATTTGCCACATGGTAATATGGATTTTGCTTTTCCACTTACTTATGCCAACAAACAAAGTGTAGAACAAGTAGAAGGTGTTTTGAAGGTAGATTCTATGTTTAGCAGACCCGATGAGTTTCAAGAATATCTGTTTCCTCATAACCCAAAAATGCCATGGAGTGTTGATTTTTATGGTCCCATTTATGTGCCAAAAGCAGGCGATGTGGTAACACTTGATTCTGTGCAATATTCCTTATACGAAAGGGCCATTAGGGTGTATGAAAATAACCCAGATTTTAATATGGAGAATGGTAAATTCTACTTGGGAGGAAGTGAAATTAAGACCTATCAATTTAAGTACAATTACTATTTTATGATGGGCGATAACCGCCATAACAGTGCTGATAGCAGGTTCTGGGGATTTGTGCCAGAGACAAACATAGTTGGTAAGGCCTTATTTGTTTGGATGAGCTGGGATAAAAACGGTGCCAATATTCTAGAAAAAATTAGGTGGAAGCGCCTCTTTAGTTTTATTGATTAAAGGGAGGGGAAATTAGTAGCTTTTCTGGCTTCAATTCCTTGCTTTAATTACTTAATTCAATTGTCTGTTTTATTTTCCTCACCATTTGCCTAGGTGATTAAGAATGCAATTGTGAACAAGTAATCTTTATGTAACGAAGTGTGTATTTTGTGTGGGTTTCTTATGAAGTTAGAAGCTTATTTTGCCTCATTAAATTGGAGCAAAAAGCATGTTAACATCATTAACTATTTTAAATTCAAAAGTTTACGGGAAAGCGGAGATAAAACTCAACGATTGTGATAGCTTACAGTTGGTGGGTCCGAACAATATTGGGAAAAGTACCCTTATTTATGCCTTAAATTTCTTGTTCATTATTGATGGGAATAAAATGACCTTTA
>JBILVK010000228.1:0-2870 GCA_044370475.1 Bacteroidia bacterium | reverse complement strand
GGCCTTCCATTTATACCATGGTTTTCAAAGTGCTTTTCAATCGTTGGGTGTTAACCACAGTAAATATAACGGTTTGATCCAATTCGTAGGCGTATGGTTTTTTGCCATCATTGTACCGGCCAGCTTTGCAGCCATGCCACTCTATTTTTTCTTTAAATAATCAATTGAACCAACAGATATGACATCGAAATTAGACTCAAAAATTCCTGAAGGTAACTTGGAAACCAAGTGGACCAAGTATCGTTCTACCGTGCCTTTGGTTAATCCAGCCAATAAACGTAGTTTGGAAGTTCTCATCATAGGTTCTGGTTTGGCAGGAGCATCGGCAGCAGCTTCGCTTGCAGAATTAGGATATAAAGTGAAGGTATTCTGTTTTCAAGATTCTGCTCGTAGGGCGCATAGTATTGCGGCTCAAGGTGGAATAAATGCAGCAAAAAATTACCAAAATGATGGCGATTCAACCTATCGCTTATTTTACGATACTATTAAAGGAGGAGATTACCGTGCACGTGAAGCCAACGTTTACCGTTTGGCAGAAGTTAGTGCAAGCATTATTGACCATTGCGTAGCCTCTGGAGTACCTTTTGCACGTGAATATGGTGGCTTGTTGAGTAACCGCTCTTTTGGTGGTACACAAGTACAAAGAACCTTTTATGCAGCTGGACAAACTGGTCAGCAATTGCTATTAGGTGCCTACAGTGGCTTACAACGTCAGGTTGGTACGGGTAATGTTAAAATGTATGCCCGCCACGAGATGTTAGAAGTGGTTACTATTGATGGTGTTTGTAGAGGTATTATTGCCCGCGATTTAACTACAGGTAAGTTGGAGCGCCATTTTGGACATGCAGTATTGTTATGTTCTGGTGGTTATGGCAATGCCTTCTTCTTATCTACCAATGCCATGGGTTCTAATGTTACTGCGGCATGGAAAGCACATAAGAAAGGTGCCATGTTTGCTAACCCTTGTTTTACACAAATTCACCCTACTTGTATTCCAGTTTCGGGCGATCACCAATCTAAGTTAACCTTGATGAGTGAGTCGTTACGTAACGATGGTAGAATCTGGGTGCCGAGGAAACAAGAAGATGCGTTAGCCCTTCGTGAGAATAGGATCAAACCGAATGATATAATAGAAGAGGACAGAGATTATTATTTGGAAAGACGTTACCCTGCTTTTGGTAATTTGGTGCCTAGGGATGTGGCTTCTAGGGCTGCAAAAGAAAGATGTGATGCTGGATATGGTGTGAACAAAACTGGTGAAGCGGTATTTTTAGATTTTGCTGCCAACACTAAGAGATACGGACAAATTGAGGCAAATAAGAAAGGTATTCACAACCCTACAGAGGAGCAAATTGTTACTATGGGTAAGGCTGTTGTGAAAGAAAAATACGGTAACTTATTTGATATGTACCAGCAAATTACGGGCGTAAATCCGTATGAGCAACCGATGATGATTTACCCTGCGGTACATTATACCATGGGTGGACTTTGGGTTGATTATAATTTGATGACCAATATTCCAGGATTGTATGCTTTGGGTGAGGCTAATTTCTCTGACCATGGTGCAAACCGTTTGGGAGCCTCTGCTTTGATGCAAGGATTGGCCGATGGGTATTTTGTGATTCCTTATACCATTGGAGCTTACTTGAACAAAGAGATTATGACAAAGGCAATTCCTACAGACCATGCAGCTTTTGTGGATGCCGAGAATAAAGTAAAAGGTACCATTGATGAGTTAATGGGCATAAAAGGAACCAAAACTGTAGATTATTACCACAAGAAGCTTGGCTTAATTATGTGGAATAAATGCGGTATGGCTAGAAATGCTAAGGGTTTAACTGAGGCAATTTCTGAGATTCAAGAATTGAGAAAAGAATTCTGGAGCAATGTAAGGGTACCAGGAGATGCAGATGAGATGAATCCTGAATTGGAAAAAGCCATTAGGGTTGCAGATTTTCTTGAATTGGGTGAGTTAATGTGTAAGGATGCTTTAGAACGTAATGAGAGCTGTGGTGGTCACTTCCGTGAGGAGTTCCAAACTGAGGAAGGTGAGGCAATGCGTGATGATGATGGCTATAAATATGTTGCAGCTTGGGAATACTTTGAAGGCAACAAATGGGAGTTACACAAAGAGGACTTAATTTACGATAATATTAAAATTGCACAGAGAAGTTATAAATAAAGGCGGTTGGCTGTTAGCTTTTGGCTATTGGCCGTTAGCTTTTAGCCATTAACTGTTGGCCAATTAGGTTTGGCAAATGGTTGATTGTAAAAAAGAATTATTAATAAAAGCTAAAGGCTAATGGCTAATAGCTAAAAGCATTAAAAATAACAAAATGGAAAAAAATTTAAATTTAAATCTGAAAGTTTGGCGTCAGAAGAATGCTAAAGATAAAGGTAAGTTTGAAGAATATAAGGTTAATGACATATCAACTGACATGTCGTTTTTAGAGATGTTTGACGTATTGAACGAGCGCCTTATTAACGAAGATAAAGAGCCTATTGCATTTGATCACGATTGCCGCGAGGGTATTTGTGGTGCTTGTAGCATGCACATCAATGGTAGGCCGCACGGACCTAAGCATGGTGTTACTACTTGCCAATTGCATATGCGTAGTTTTAAAGATGGTGAAACCATTACGGTTGAGCCTTGGAGAGCTGGACCATTTCCTGTTATTAAGGATTTGGTTGTAGATCGTTCTGCCTTTGATCGTATTATTTCTGCAGGTGGATTTATTTCTGTGAATACTGGAAATGCGCAGGATGCAAATGCTTTACCTATACCAAAAGATGATGCAGATGATTCATTTGCAGCAGCAGCTTGTATTGGTTGTGGTGCTTGTGTGGCTGCATGTAAAAATGCATCTGCC
>JBILVK010000067.1:0-15665 GCA_044370475.1 Bacteroidia bacterium | reverse complement strand
CATTGGCTTATGATACCTTGGTTCTGCCACATTTTGGCAGCTTGTGGAACAGCGGCATTAAGCCAGGCGGACCAAATACCTTTAACTTAGATATAACTTCTGTGAACGGATCAAGTGGCGATGATTATGCATTGAACAACAAATACAGTTCTACTTTTAACCTTGCAGAATTATTACCAGAAACCTTCACCTTTGAGTTCAGAACCAATAACCGTCCAACCGAAAACAGCTTTAAGCTATACGACGATTGGGGCAATTTAATAGACTCAAAAGACTTCACCGAAGCCAATACCCTATTCACCAAAAATTACACCCTTGGAGGTTGCTATAAATTGGTGGTAGAAGACAAAGGTCACGATGGCGTTCAATGGTGGGCCAATAGCGCACAAGGAACTGGCTACATTCGCATCAAACGTGCCAACGGCCAAATCATCAAAACCTTTCAACCAGATTTTGGCGGCGGCTTCACTTACGGCTTTACCGCCTTCTGGCCAATGTCGGCAGAAGAAACACAAGATTTCGGCAGCCACATCCAAGTATATCCAAACCCAAGCAATGGAAGTTTTGTTTTAGAAGGCAAAGAGCTAAACGGAGCAAACATTAGCGTAACAGACATCTTGGGTCATACCGTAGAAGTGCCCTACCAACACCAAGCACAAAACATCAAGTTTGATGCTACTAACTTACGAGCCGGCATGTACCTCATTGTGGTAGAAAAAGGCGACAAAAAAACCACCAAAAGGGTGCTTATATTCTAGGCTGAACCGAGGCGAATTTGAAAGCAAAATCAGCTTAGATTATACTTAAAAAGTCCCTTATTAATATAAAAAAAACGGGATGTTTCTTACACAGAAACATCCCGTTTTTTATGCTTATTCTTATATCAATTTAGCCTTACAACACTGTTTAATAACATCAAGAAATTATCGAATCTGTCACTCTATTTACAAGTAAATTTATACGAATCTATTCCTATTTGTATTCTATTTTGCTCATAAACAGTTTTAACAAGATTTCCCTTGTTATCTAAATAATTCTTTAAATCATAAACTTTCGTATTTCCATTGTATTCTATGCTGATCTCTTTCACCAAATTGGTATTCCATTTACCTACACAATGGTTATAATACCTGTAAATTGGCAGGTAATCAGAAAAATCATAAGTGAAAATAGGATTAACATAAACTCTTTCAAAAAAATCTTTTCTGTTATCCAATTTTGTATAATCATACTTAAATGAAACCTTCTCAATAAGGGTGTCATTCCAATAAAAACTAATCTTTTTTCTATTCCCACTTTCATCATAACTGTATAATAATTCATATTCTCTTTCAGGCATACCTTCTCTTTCATACCTATAATTAACCTTAATTAAGTAATCATCTTCATTATATAAATATTTTGAATAAAAAGAATCTCTGTTATTAAATGAGATCGACCTTTCAGGAAATCCTCTATCATTTAGCCATAATATTACTCCATCAAGTGGATTATTTCCAAAATAAAAAACCACCACCTCATTTTCATTATATTGATAGATCCAGTCACCCATAGTTTTTAAACTACCATTAGAATTATAGGCAATATCATAAAATCCAACTTGAGATAAACGGCACCCAGAAAACGCCACTTCCTTAGGCCCACCCGGCACTCCAATCAAGCTTTCTTTTTTACAGGCCGAAACAAATAATAATAAAGCAATTAACCACCTTAATATTGATTGATTTATGGGGTTAATAGTCATGACTTTGTTTTGTTATCTAGCACCCAAATGAGGTATTAACTAAATTACTATTGGCAGTTGTAAAAATAACTAATCGATCCCTGCGATGTACCATCTTCTTCAAACATTGAATTAATAACCTTACCATTTGCGTCAAATTCATTAATTATATCTAAGGTAGAAACATCCCCACCAGATTCCATTTGCATAGAACTCATCATATTGGTATTCCACTTGCCACCATATATAGGAAATTCATCATTAGGATCGGCCAAATTAAAAAACACCCGCTCAAAAAAGTCTTTACGTGAATCTAATTTGGTTAAATCATAACTATAGGTAACCTTAGACTCCACTTGTCCATCAAAAAGTAAGCTTGTTGTTGTTCTATTTCCATTTAAATATTCATGCACTACTGTAATTGCCTCACCTGGCGCTCCATCTACCATTTCAACCAGTTCAATTTGGGTCAAATAACCTTGGGAATTATAAGTATAACTCAATAAGGTTGAATCGTTACCATCCGTGTATGAAGCCGTAGTAGGATATTTTCTACCATCTAAAACAAAAGTAAACAATTCACCGCCACCCATATCCAAAATCACCTTATTTCCAACATAGCGGTAAGTTAAATCACCAAATAAAAAAATAGTACCATCTGCATTATAATTCACCGGTATGCCATCATACCTGATCAACTGACAGCCAGGAAATCCAGTTACAACAGGTCCTCCAGACACCCCATTGTTGCTTTCTTTTTTACAGCCTGAACCAACCAATAATAAGGCAATAAACACTAAATAAGTTGTTGCCTTAGTAATTTTAAGCATCACATTTTTTTCATTGGGGAGTAAATACAAGTTCTTTTTCATAATTCTAATTGTTTTAATAATATATATTTAATTTGTCTTTAAAATTCCTTCATTTTTTTCAATCCTTGCACTCATATCTAAACATAGCATCATATAACTGCTGCCCACCTTTTACCGAAATAGTTTCATAGGTAATTTTACCCTTTGCATCAAACAAATAACCAAGTGTGTAATATTGAGCAGCACTACCAGTTGGAATAATTTGCATTTCGGATAACAAGTTTTTGCTAATAGATTTTGGCATAAAATCTACCGTATAAAAAGGCGTATAGGCATACATCTTTTCGTAGTTGGAAGTTCTATTATCTAATTTATTTACGTCATAAGCTAAATTTACAACCAAATCCCCCCTAGTAGAATCCTGTCCGTAAGCCACAACCCGGGTAAGATTTTTATTAGACCAAGTATACACCGTTTTACCACTATACGCGTAATGGTCTTTCTGCCAAGTAAAATTGCGCGAAAGAGCCAAAGTGCTATCTGCATTATAATTGAACCAAGTGAGTTCGCTGGCTATGGTATCTCCCGGCACCCATAATCCAACATTGATAGGATAACCTTTGGCATCCAATTTAAAGTCGTACGTTTCTTTATAATAGGTTGGATCAGACAGACGCACCATATTGGTTAAATAGGTATAAGAAAATCTGCCAACTTTTGCCACGCGATTTTGTGCATCGTAAGATACGGCGGCGGTATCATCCATAAGGGTAAGTCTGCATTCACCAGGTGACATTCCATTGGAAATTGTATCGGGGGCAGATTCCTCCTTTTTAGAGCAGGAAACAAGAATAGTAATCAAACAGAAAGCCAGCAACCATACTGGGGAAAACAAGCGGCTAAGTAAGCCACTAAAAAACCAACGCTGAGATTGTAAATTCATGGCAAAATTATTTTATAAATCGAAGATAATAAGAAAATGGAACAATCTCACTATCTTTGCATTTCGTTCTTTAATTCTGGGGCTGACCGGTATTGACGGGGTGATTAATTGGCATGTAAGCATGTAGTGCTTTGGACAGTTGGCACTATAATCTCAATTTCCAAAACCATAGTTGGCGAAACTCAATTCGCAATGGCTGCCTAATCAGGACGATTACGCATATGCCTTCGGTTCGGATGCGCTTGTCTTGTCGCGTATCCACTAGAACCGTCATTTGACAGGGATTGTTAGCAGTGTGGCTACTGGCTGTTAACAATATTTAGTAGATATAGATGGGTTTGGTAAGCGATGCAACCTTGCTCATCCGAATACAATGCAGCGCTACACATGTAGAAAGCGTGACCATTGCACTTCCGGACCAGAGTTCGAATCTCTGCAGCTCCACCTTCGCCCACCGAAGCTTTAGCGTAGGTGGGTTGTTACAATACCCATCCAAATTTAGTTGTGGATGGGTATTTTTTTGTCCCAATCTTCGGAGGGCTTCGGTGGAGAAACTCCACTATTATTCGCCCGCCGAAGCTTCCTCGCCCACCGAAGCCTTGGCGCAGGTGGGAGCTTAGGTGGAACCTCAGGGTAATCCAATAAACTGGATTTACTTTTCCTTTTATTTTGAATTGCCGTTGAAGAAAATTAATTTACCTAAATGAATTGGGTTGTTTACATTTTATGCTGTGCCGATGGCAAATACTATGTGGGTTGTACTGGCAATTTGGAGCAACGTATAATCAGGCATAACAAGGGTCAGGTAGAATACACAAAAAGTAGATTGCCAATAAACCTAATTACGTATACCGTTTTTACAGATAAATATTTAGCATATCATTTTGAAAAATACCTTAAATCTGGATCTGGCCGGGCGTTTATGAGGAAACGATTATTGAGTAAGTAATGAGATATACTAAAATATTCCTTTATAAAATTAACAAAAAAAGGCCAATTGACTTCTCAATTGGCCTTTTTTCTATGCTTTATAAATCTAATCTCTAAGCAACAATTGCTTCTCTTTTTCTAAATCAAGGTATTGTTTTTTATCGGTGCTTATGGTTACAAACTTCACCAATCCGCCTTTAAAATCTCCAGGTGAATCATATAAATTACTTACAGGATCTCCACTATCAAAACCTACGCACAAACCATCTCCTACCAAGGTAAATTTACCCACCTGGGTGCGCATTGGCGCTTCAGCCACCATTTGATCATTAACATATAATTTACCTACACCCATCGACTCATGATTTGGTCCAGCCTTTTCCCTGATAAACTCCATTCCAACCGTATATTTACCCGGCTTCAATTCAGCCGAAACCAATTGCTGCTCAGGCTTAATTCCAAGGAAATTATATACATAATACAACTTCTTATCTTTGATAAAAAGTGAGTGTCCGCCAAAACGAGAACCATGCGCAAAAATAACACCAGAACAATTGGCATCTGTTATTTCAATATTGGCAATAATCTTATATGACCTACCTCTAACACTTACTGCAACCGCCTCTGGAATGGCACTTGCATGTGGGTAATAAGTATAACTTTCACGAACCTCTTCCTCTACCGGACGCTCAATATTTAATATCTCTGTTGCTGTTCTATCATCCAATGGCAAAGCCTGATTTTTAATAGCTTCTTCCATGTAAACTTTTTTAAGCGCCTCTAATTTTTCTGGATATTTTTTAGCCAAATCTTTCGATTCTGCCCTATCTACATCCACATGATACAATTCCCATTTGTCGGCCTCAAAATTACCCTTACTGGTAAGTGGCGCATGCACTGCAACTGCCTTCCAACCATCTTCCCAAATAGCACGGGTACCCAACATGGTATAATACTGACGGTGCTTTTGCGTAGGCGCATCAGGTGTAGCCGCAAATGAATATTTCATAGAAACGCCCGATAATGGAATCTGCTCAACTCCCTTATAAACCTTTGGCATCTCTAAACCACATATCTCCAAAATAGTAGGCACAATATCAACCGCATGGTGATATTGATTGCGTACCTCTCCTCTCGCCTTTATACCTTTAGGCCAAGTGATAACCAATGGATCTGCTGTTCCACCTGAGTAATTTGAATAACGCTTAAACATCTTAAAAGGCGTTGAAAACGCTGCCGCCCAACCTGTAGGATAATGCTCATAAGTATTTGGTCCGCCCAACTCATCTAACAACTTCATGTTCTCAGCCAAATCATCTGGATACCCGTTAAAAAATTTGTTCTCGTTTACAGAACCACTCGGACTACCTTCACCAGAAGCACCATTGTCTGCTGCATAAAAAATGATGGTATTATCATACTGTCCCGTTTCTTTTAAATAATCAATTACCCTACCAATTTGCACATCGGTATATTCAGAAAATGCAGCATACACCTCGCACAAACGAGAGAACAATTTTTTCTCATCGGCGTTTAAAGAATTCCAAGGACGCACATAATCTCCAGCAGCAGAAACTCCTTCTGGCAATGGATTAAACTCGGTTAAGGTTGTTCCTTTAGGCAATATACCTTTAGCTATCATACGTGGCAAAACCCATTTGCGGTAAGCATCATATCCATCATCAAACTTGCCTTTGTATTTTGCAATATAATCTTTTGGTGCTTGGTGAGGTGCATGGTTGGCGCCCGGACAATACCACATAAACCAAGGCTTCGAAGGATTGGCCGACTTTTGATCGGTGATCATTTTTATAGCTTGATCGGCTAAATCTTTTGATAAATGATATCCTTCCTCCGGCTTATAAGGCGCCTCTATGGCATGATTATCCTCTGTTAAATCTGGATACCACTGGTTGGTTTCACCACCAATAAATCCATAGAAACGATCGTAACCTTGCTGCAATGGCCATTGACTCTTATTGGCTCCTGCCGACAAATCTGTTTCTGGTACATTGTGATTTTTACCCAACCAAAAAGTACTCCAACCATTGTCGTTTAATATCTGTGCCATGGTAGCTGTTTGCTCTGGCAATTGACAGCTGTAGCCAGGAAAACCATTGGCTCCTTCAGTAATCGCACCCATTCCATTTAAGTTGTGATTACGACCCGTATTGATACATGAACGAGTTGGCGAACATAAAGCAACCGTATGCCATTGGGTATAGGTAATACCATCTGCAGCCAATTTATCCATAGTAGGCATATTAATTCTACCGCCATAAGGCGACCATGCCGCTAATCCAGTATCATCATACAAAACAAATAAAATGTTTGGCGCATCTTTAGGTGCCTTTTTACGGATATAAGGCGCCCAATCTGCCTTAGAATCCCTAACATCTAATTTCACCTCCCCCTTAAACGGAGTTTGCGAAAAGCTACTAAAGGGCATTAGCGCCAAAGACCCCAAAAGGAGACTTAGTAATTTTGATTTTCTTTTCATAGTAATTTGCTTTAATCTCTATTTTTTTTTGATTTAATTGAATAGGGATAACAAAAAAATCTCTGCCAAAATAGTTGAAATAATAAAAGTAAACAATAATTTTAATGTCAAAATTCCGAAACAGCCTATGGTGTAAACAAATCGTTAATCCCCACCGAAATTGAAATCGCCTGCGTAAACTCATTGGCCGCATTTTGGTTCGAAATAAACCGATTTACATAAGCCAATTCCAAACTCATATGCTTGTTCAGGCAATAGCCAATGCCAAGCGTTAATCTGTTCTGATCCAAAAAATTGCTGTTACCCATTTTCATAAAAATCTCATCAGACAAAATACCATAAAACGTTCCCGCATCAATCACCTCATGGTTTAAGCCAATAAACAATTTAGGCATATACCTAAACCTATTCTCAATATCATTCCCATTGTTAGGCGGCGTTAAAACCCGTCTTTCATACCTAATTCTATTATAAAATGAATACCTACTCCAACGCTTTACATGTTGCGCTTGCAATGCCAAACGCACTTCGGTATTCTCCATTTGGTTAATCTCAGGAGTATTCGGGCTGAACCAATAACCCAGAAAACCAGAAAGTTTTAAATTCGGATTCGGATAATAATGCTGCCAAACCCTTCCACCATAATTGATGGTATGCTTTGATATGTTTAATCCTCCTTGAACATCACTCGACCCACTCCATTGAAGGTCCAATTGCGAAACAAAACGCTTCCCCGTCTGCTGGGTAATGGCTACCTCATTCCAAATTTGTCCCGGACTTAATACATTTCTCCCACCTTCCTTTTGTGCCAATATGCCCAATGGAAACCCTAAAATCAAACCGAAATACAATAAACATCTACGCATGAAATTGATCACAACCTAAAGCCTGTTTTAATCTTTGGCAAAGTAATTTTAAAATCCTACAATTCAAATTCACAATCTTTGCTTGTTTTATCTATTTTGCCAACTCGTTTGTATACCTAACAATGAACAAAACACGCGCAACTCTTATTTTCATTTGTTTATTTTGTTTGCCTATTGCCATACTCCTAGATTCTTGTGGCTTATTCCAAACAAAGCAAAATCTTTCCAATGCAGATAACAAATATGTAGGTCCAGAAAATTGCGTAAGCTGCCATGTGCAACAAAATCAAGATTGGAAACAATCAGACCATTTTAAGGCCATGCAATTACCTACAGACAGCAGTGTTTTGGGCAATTTTGCAACAGAATTTACAGCAGATGGCGTTCAAACCAAACTCTTCAAAAAAGATGGAAAATTCTATATCAACACACAAGGCGACGATGGTAAAAATCATGATTATTTAGTAAAATACACCTTCGGTTATTTCCCTTTGCAACAATATTTAATTGAATTCCCCGGCGGCAAATTACAAGCATCGAGAGCCTCGTGGGATAGCCGCAAAAACAAATGGTTCAACCAATACCCCAATCAAAAAATACACCACAAAGATTGGTTACACTGGACAGGCAATGGCCAAAATTGGAATACCATGTGCGCAAGTTGCCATAGCACCAATTTCAAAAAAAATTACAGCTTCGCCAACGATACCTATGCTTCTACATTCGACCATATCAATGTGAGTTGCGAAAGCTGTCATGGTCCAGGCGCAAACCACATCAGCTACATAGAATCTAATGAATTTAAAGCGGGCAAAAAAACACCGCACTCCTATTTATTGGCAACCAGCGACACCAATAATTTACTTCAAATTGCCAGCTGCGCCCCTTGCCATGCGAGAAGTTCAGTCATTAACCCTGAACCAAACACCAGTCAAGAAATAATGAATCAACTCATTCCTGAACCAATTAGCGATGAGAATTATTACGCAGATGGTCAGATAAAAAACGAAGACTATGAATTAGGTTCATACATGCAAAGCAAAATGTTTCACAACAATGTGCGTTGCACCAATTGCCACAATCCACATTCCGGTAAATTAATAAAAGCAGGAAATGCCTTATGCTTAAATTGCCATGCACCCAAATACAATTCCACCACACACCACTTTCATAAAATAGAAACAGAAGCATCCCAATGCATCAATTGCCACATGACGGCAAAAACATATATGGGCAATGACATAAGAAGAGACCATAGCTTTAGAATACCAAGGCCAGATCAATCTGTTAAATACGCTACACCAAACGCATGCACCAATTGCCATACCAATCAAAACAATACTTGGGCTGCCAACAAAATAAACACTTGGTATGGTCCAAAAAGAAGACCTCATTTTTCCGACGATCTATTGCCCGGAAGTTTAATGAATCAGGCAAGTGAAGCACATTTAGTACGTCTTCTTAAAGACACTTCAAATCCCGCCATTGCTAGAGCAACTGCCGCTTATTATTTAAGAAATATTTCCACCGAACAAACTGCCAATGCGCTGCTATATGCCTTATCCGACAAGCAAGCGCAGGTGCGGTACCAAAGCTTAAAATCGCTCGAAAATTTCCCGCCAAATATTTGGCAAGAAGCAGCCAAACCTTGTTTAAGCGATCCCATTAAAGCAGTTAGAATTGCGGCGGCCGACTTATACCATTTAACCCCAAAAGCCATTCCCACCGATGCTAAAAAGGCATATGAAACTGCCAATGCAGAAAACCTAAATTTCTTGGAATCACAATCCGACTTTGCCACTGGAAGCAGCATGCTCGGCGATTATCATTTGCAAAGTGGAGATGCCCAAAATGCAATTTTATATTACCAAAGGAGTTTGCAAAAAGATAGCTTGTTAAATTATCCGCGCTTCAATATGGCGACAATTTACAACAGCATGGGCAGAAACAAAGAGGCCATCCAAATGCTAAAAGATGTGGCAAGCATCTACCCCACAAATGCAAGAACCTATTACAATTTAGGCTTATTATATTACGAAGAAAAAAACATCCAAGAGGCTATTAAGTCGTTCGACAAATCGCTAAAACTAGGAAACACACAAGCAGAAATCTATTACAATTACGGATTGCTCTTGCAACAAATGGGAAAAGAAAAAGAGGCAGAAAAACTACTTACCACTGGATTTCAATTGCACCCAAATGCTGCCAATTTAAATTATGCATTGGCCTATTATTATATTCAAAAAGGCAATATAGAAAGGGCTTCCAAGCACATCAACCTTTTAAAACAGCTTGACCCTAACAATCCAAAATATGCCCAACTATTCTCACTTAAATAATAACCCTTTACGCCTCAAAATGTCTATTCACAAACAATTGGTTTGCCTATGCACCATCCTATTTATGTTGGTTCAGACCGAAACCATAAATGCGCAAAAGCCAGAAGGCAAGCACCCTTTGCGAGGTGCAATCATGATGGCCAACTCACATGTACCTAACCAAACAAATGCAGGAAAAAAAATCTTGGTAATACCCACTTGGGGATTTGATTTAGATTATGGCATCGCAAAAAAATGGTCCCTAGGCTTGCAAAGTGATATCAAATTGCAAAGCTTTACAGTGGAAGAAAATGGCGTAAATTTGGATAGAACCAACCCAATTGCAATTACTGCCGTAGCACATTTCTACCCCTTTCACCATTGGTCGATATACTCCGGACCAGGTTATGAATTTGAGGAACACAAAAATTTATTGCTTTTGAAATTGGGCACCGAATATAGTTTTGAAATATCTGAGAGGTTTGAGATTGCGCTAAATCTTATTTACGAAAACAAAGAAGAAATTTATGATACTTGGACATTTGGTGTGGCTTTTAATTGGCAACTAAATTAAGAATTCAATTTGCAGATTTAAGCAAGACAAATGAATGAAAATTTAGCTTTGATAAGGAACATTTTCACATTCCGTTTTCTTTGCATAAGCATGGGTAAATTCTGCTCCATAAAAAACAATCATAGATGAATAAGATACCCAAAGCATAATCAATATAATAGAACCTGCAGCGCCATAACCAGAGCCCGGATTGGCCTTACCAAAATATAAACCTATCACCGCTTTGCCAATTTCAAACAACAGCGCCGTTACAATTGAACCAACCCAAACTTGATGCCATTTAATCTTAACATCGGGTATAAATTTAAACATCAAGGCAAACAATAAAGTAATAATAGAAAAAGAAAATACGATGTTTAAAATTTGCAAGCCCAATAAAAAAGCAGTAGAAAAATAACTCGCTATCCATGCTCCAATTAAGGCCAAAGTTGCAGAAACAACCAATGAGGTAATCAAAATAAAAGCAATCGCAATAATGATCCCAAATGAAAACAATCGTGCTTTAAGAATACTCATTAGGCCAAACTTAGTTTCATCTGCTTTCACTCCCCAAATAGTATTTAACGACACCTGAAATTGAACAAACACAGCTGTTGCTCCAACCAATATGGTTATAACCCCAAACACAGTTGCCAAAACAGAATTTTTAGACTCCATTCCTTTTGCAATAATATCCTGAATTTGCAATGCAGTAAGCTCCCCCATCGTTGAAGTGATATGTACCGCAATCTTCCCATTTACCGCATCCTGCCCAAAGAAATATCCTGCAACAGTAATCACAACAGCCAACAATCCAGGCAAAGCAAAAATGGCATAATAAGCAATCACCGCACTCTCCTTAAATGGATCCTTTGCCACCCAATTCTTAAACGCAGTTTTCGTAACCAAAAGTAAAAGGCCTAAAAAGTTTTTCAAATTTTTCATTATCCAAAAAGGCTCCAATCAATCGTTTACCACACACATGTTCTTCCAAAATTTAGTCGCAAAAAATTCGGTTCGAACCAAACACCTATGGAATAGATTCATGTTATATGTCACCCCTATGTGTTGAAGTATATGTCACCAAAATCTGAACCAAAGAATCATAGTAATTTTCCAAGTGCTTTATGTTAATTTCTGGATGCTCTTTATTCGGATTCGTCACCGGTAATTCATTGATATACTTCGTTAATTCTGGATGTTTATCATTAATTAACAAAGTGATTTTTAATATGTCTTCGTTCAATTGCTTTTCTGTTTTCATATGATTTTATCTTTATATGTATTTTTAATTATTATCCTTTTTAGGCCTCTTAAATCTTTCATTCTTCATCCCAGCAATCGGTTCAAAAAAAATGGAAAGCGATTGATGTCGGGTAACATACTTATACACCCAATTCACAAAAACTTGCAACTTATTTTTAAACCCAATCAACAAGAACAAATGCAAACTCATCCAAACCACCCAAGCAAAAAATCCGTAAAAACTAAATGCCGGTTTGGCTAAATCAACTACCGCCTTATTCCTACCTACGGTAGCCATATTACCCTTATTTATATACTGAAAGGGCGTAAGCTCATCTTCATTGGCCAACGACATAAAATTGTTCGCTAAATTCTTCGCTTGATCAATGGCCACACTGGCCATTTGCGGATAACCTTTGGGATACAACTCGGTTTCAATACAGGCAATATCACCCAATGCAAAAATATTCTCAGTGCCAATTACCTTATTAAAAGTATCCGTTTTAAGCTGATTCATTTTGTTCAAATGCCTTGCATCCAATCCTGCCGGCACACTCCCCTTCACCCCTGCAGCCCATATCACTAGCGACGATTCAATGCTAGAACCATCACTCAATAAAACCACTTCACCATCATATTCATTCACAAAAGTGTTTGTTATCACTGTAACACCCATTACCTCCAAATATCCCTTGGCATGATGCGATGAGGAAGCACTCATATTCCCCAACAACTTCCCAGTACCTTCAATCAAATAAATCTTCATCTGAGTAAAGTCCAAATCGGGATACTCAATAGGCAAAGAGAAACTTTTCATCTCCGCCAAAGCCCCACTCAATTCAACCCCTGTGGCGCCTCCTCCCACAATAACCACCGATAAACTTTTCTTGTTATTAATAGATTTTGAAGAAACAGCATCCTCCAAATGTTTAAACAAACTGTTGCGAATTTGCAAAGCTTCCCAAGTAGATTTCATCGGAAAAGAATGCAATTCGATGGATGCATTTCCAAAATAATTTGTGGTAGCCCCCGTTGCAATCACTAAATAATCATACTTATATTCATTGCAATTGGTTCGAACCAAACTACCCTTTTCATCAATATCTATAACGGTCTCCACGCGTATGCTCACATTCTTACTGTTCTTAAAAATCGAACGTAAAGGAAATGAAATATTGCTCGCATCTAAGTTGGCCATCGCCACCTGATAAAACAAAGGTTGAAATTGATGATAATTATTTTTATCAATCAAAACCACATGATAAGAGGCATGATTATTCAACATGCGCGCCAGTTTTAATCCCGCAAATCCTGCTCCTATTACTACGATATATTTTTCTTGTATCATCATATTTTACTATTCTTTCAAGGTTTGTTAATACATTTCTTTTTAAAATTTCAGCAACGAAAACATTTGGTAAAAACACACAATTACTCTCTACATACTTTACCTAAACACTGCAACGAAAACATATGGGGTATCAAAAAAGAATATAACAAAACAAGCTTCCAAATCTTGGAAGCTTGCCTTGTTCGAAATAGGATATTCCTACCTATTTACTTTTTTTAGATTCTGGAAAAGTTGGTTTCTTTTCAGAGGTGTTCGACGGAGTTTTTAGGCTCTCAATTTTTTTTGCATCGTCGTGTTTCATCGGTTGGTTTGACTTATGGTCAGCATGCTGATCATGTTTGTCGTTTGTTTTGGTTTTCATTTTTACTTTGTTAAAATGTGAATGTTTATTTCACATGTTTGCTGATTAAAATAACCTTGTTTGGATGATTTGTTAGTTTAAATCATCCTGCTTTGGTGAAAACAAAGGTGAAGCAATTGCAAGTGATTCAATTTACATTACAAAGGGTTTTATTTACATAATTCTCATGTTTCAATTGAGGGGTAAGTTGGTTTGGGGTTGGTTTTAGGGTTGGTTTGTGTTTGGCTACTAGTTAGTTTTTGTTTTACATTGGTAATTCAATCATCCTTTTGGGGTAATCTTTACTTAGTCTTAGGGGATATGCCTTTTACATCGACGGCGAATGTCCTGGGGGAAGTTTCTTTAGGCATTTTACTTTGGGTTTTGTTTGGGCCTTTAGGAGGCATTGTTTAAGAATTTAGAGTGGGGCCCGGGGAGCTTTGCTGCGCTGGATTTTGCTTTTGGGGAGGCGTTTTACCTCGGGAGTACTTTTTTAGTTGGGGATTACTTCGTGATCCCTTGCGAGGGGGTGCTTCACAAAGAAAAAAGGACTGGCATCAGCCCAGGCGCATAAAAGTCGCGGGCTTTTTACCAAGGCGGAGTTCCTCCGCCGAAGCTCACCGAATCCTAGCGGACACAAAAAAAACCGACCAGAAAAAATCTGATCGGTTCTTCATAATGCCCACCTACGCTAAAGCTTCGGTGAGCGAAGGCGGAGAGGGCGGGATTCGAACCCGCGGTAGCCTTTGCAGGCTACGTCGGTTTAGCAAACCGGTGGTTTCAGCCTCTCACCCACCTCTCCGTGGCTGACTGAAATTACCCAAGCGTTTATTCTCGGGAGTGCAAATCTATGATTCTAATTTAAATTAACAATCTTAAAATGCGCTTTTTTTATTTCTCGTCAAGTTTTTGTAAACATCATAAATTGTGAAAAATCTAAGGCCATGAACAAGAGCTATTTATAAAAACATACGGCCATAGGCAAAGTTTCATGCAATTTTCACATACAAAATCTGGTCTAAATGTTGTTGTATTGATAATCTAAAAGCACATGTTATGGCAAAGGAAACCCCAAACAATTATAAATTCAGGGACCTCAAAATATTTGGGTCAACCGAATGGCTAGCCAATAACGAAAAGAAATATCGTCTCGTTTTTGATGAGGCCGAATGTAGTTTCATCTATTGTGAACTTTCCTTTTTCAATAAACTTTTTGATGAAAAAGATTGGGAACTTAGAATAAATCTCAAATGTGTAAACGATGAAGATAATTCTGAGGTCTGCAATCTAACCGCGGATAGAAAGGTGTCTAAGGACGAAAATATTGTATTTGCCAGAGAGGGTTGGGGAGTGAAAAATGCAGGTAGCTACTGGAAAAAAGGTACCTACCGCTGGGAGGCTTGGGTAGATGGCGTATTTGTGGCAGAAAAAATATTCTATATCATCGATCTTGGGATGGTTTCAGAAACCGTTAACCCTTTCTTTACCATACAAAATGCCCGACTTTATGAGGGGCCTGAAACAAATGTAACGAAGGCTGATCGCAAATACTATTCTGTTTTTAGCAGTGCAGAAACACGCTATGTTTGGCTCGAACTGGACTTGCAAAATCTGATCAAAGAAGTGCCTATTTGGCCTTGTGAATTGCAATTCTACTTTAATACAAATACTGGTCAGCTAAAGGGTTCCATTGAAAAACTGCTTTTTGTAAATACCGATGAAAATCTCTTTGAGTGCGCCATTGGATGGGGCAATGAATTAAAGGGGACTTGGGGTGAAGATCATTACTCTATTAGCATCCTCTTTATGGACCAAATTATAGCTACCATCCCTTTTGAAGTGGGTGAGCTATACATCGAGGAAAAACCTGTTGTTATTAGTAAAGCCAAGCCGCGCGAGTTACCTAAACCTGTTGTAATTGAACAAAATGAGTCAATTGATGTGGTGCTCAAAGAACTCGATAACCTCATCGGTCTCGAAGAAATAAAGAAGAAAGTAAAAGAGTATACCACCTACCTAAACTTCCTTAAAATTAGAAAAGAAAAGGGCTTCGATGATAGCGAAAAAATAAACCTTCATGCCGT
>JBILVK010000178.1:0-4569 GCA_044370475.1 Bacteroidia bacterium | reverse complement strand
CATGCTGAAAACATTGAAATAAGAAGTAAGGTTTTTTTCATCGTAACTGATTAAAATTTTTTTAAAAATATATTTTTTTTCATCTAAACCATAGATTTATGTTCTTTAAAGTTTTTTGTCAATAAATTTTACTTTCTGTCCTACTTTGAAGTCTTGATGAATTGTTTAAAATAACTTTAAAAAGCTTTGTACTTTTGACCCTTATAACAAAAAAACACAGCTTTGTATTCAATTATTCGTAGTCTTTTATTCATGATGCCGGCCGAAAAGGCGCACCATTTCACCTTCAATTCGCTTCGTTTTGTAATGAAAATACCTTTGGTTCATGCCATTTGTATGAAAATGTTTAGTGTTGAGGATCATTTTCAATTTTTAGGATTACAATTCAAAAATAGGGTAGGACTTGCCGCTGGTTTAGATAAAAATGCACAGTACTTGCACGAATTAGAGGCCTTGGGTTTTGGGTTTATTGAAATTGGAACCGTTACGCCTAAACCTCAACCTGGTAATGATTTGCCTCGCTTGTTTAGGTTAAAGGCTGATGAGTGCCTCATTAACCGCATGGGTTTTAACAATGATGGGGTAGAGGTGGTTGCTGAGCGCCTAAAAACTAGGCCAGCCAAGCTTATTGTGGGTGGAAATATTGGCAAAAACAAGGTTACGCCTAACGAAAATGCAAAGGATGATTACGGAATTTGCTTCAACAAACTATATGAGGTGGTAGATTATTTTGTGGTGAATGTAAGTTCTCCCAATACACCAAACCTCAGAGAACTGCAGGATAAAGGGCCTTTGCTAGAAATTCTAAACCACTTAATTGCCCAAAGAAAAATTTGGATGAACAAGGGGCTAATCTCTAAGCCTATCTTACTTAAAATTGCGCCAGACCTCACCAATTCTCAAATTGATGATGTAATAGAAATTGTAAAAGAAAGTGGAATTGAGGGTCTCGTTGCTACTAACACCACCATTTCTCGTGCCGGATTAACCATGCCAGAATCAGAAGTTAATGCCATTGGCGCTGGAGGTTTAAGTGGTAAAATACTTAGAAACAGAAGCTCCGAGGTGATACAATACATTGCAGATAAAAGCAACAATTCAATTCCCATCATTGGCGTAGGTGGTATATATGATGCAAGTTCTGGTGTAGAAAAAATTCAGGCTGGGGCGCAATTGGTTCAGGTATACACTGGATTTGTATATGGTGGTCCGCCCATGGTGAAACAAATAGCTGCAGCCATTGCACAAAATTGCTAGAATAGCTTTTTCTTTTTTATAAGATACTTTTTAGATAGTCTTCCATGCTTTCGGGTGTGCTGGTTGGACTAAATCTCTTTTTAGGAACACCGTATTTATCTATCACAAATTTGGTGAAATTCCATTTGATGGCGCTTCCCAATAAGCCTCCTCCTAACTTCGATTTTAAGAATTTAAATATTGGATGGGCATTGCTGCCATTCACTTCAATTTTCTCGAAAATAGGAAAGCTCACGCCATAATTTATTTGGCAAAATTCTGCAATCTCCTCAGCGCTTCCGGCTTCTTGATGGCCAAATTGATTACATGGAAATCCCAATACCACCAATCCCTGATTTTGGTATTTTTGATACAGTTTTTCTAATCCTTCATATTGCGGCGTAAGTCCGCATTTGCTGGCTGTATTCACAATCACTATGGTCTTGCCTTGGTATTCTGATAATTGTTTAAGGGTGCCATTTAAAAGCTTGACCTCAAATTGAAATATTCCTTGCTTGCTTGTATTCGAATGATTGGTTTCCATGATTGATAACAATTGGCAAATTGGATTGCTGTACAAAGGTGACTAGATTTTTGAATATGCAACAAGCATCTTCTTAAAATGACATAAGGATGATGGAGCAGCTAATAGCTCAAAAATTTAAAGAGCTTCAGCAACCACAAAGGTGCTACCGCCAATAAAAATGAGGTCTTTGCTGTTGGCTTGTTGCTTTGCTGCAGATATTGCTTCTGCAACACTTGCATAGGTCTTGCCTTTTAAATGATATCCTATGGCCAATGCTTGTAAATCGCTTTCTAACATCGCTCTTGGTATAGCAGCTTTGGTAAAATAATAAGTGGCATCCTTGGGTAAAATAGAAAGCACCTTGCTTACATCTTTATCTTTAACCATGCCAATAATCATGTGCAGTTTATCAAACTTTTGCATGCCAATTTGCTTCACCACATATTCAATTCCGTTGATGTTATGTCCAGTATCGCAAACCACCATAGGTTCTGTGCCTATGATTTGCCACCTGCCCATTAGTTCAGTATTTTGCTTCACATGCATTAAGCCATCGCGCACTGCTTTTTCGTTAATTGAAAAACCTGCCTTCATAATAGGTTCAAGGCTAGCCAAAACGGTTCTTAAATTGTGTTGCTGGTAGATGCCATTTAAATCGCAATAAACATTCTTCCAATATTCGCCAAATTGAAATTGAACGTCAAAGGCCGATGCCTGCACGCTACTATTAAAGTACAATACATTTACCTTTTGGGTAGATAGAAAAATCTGCGATTCCAACTCCAATGCTTTTTTCATGAAAACTGGGAAGGTCTCAGATTGATATTCTCCAATAACCACAGGTGTTTTGGGTTTTATAATCCCTGCTTTTTCAAAGGCAATTTTCTCTAATGTATCTCCTAACATATCGGTATGATCCCAACCAATATTGGTAATAATACTAAGTAAAGGTGATATCACATTGGTAGAGTCTAATCTGCCTCCAAGTCCGGTTTCTATAATGGCTATATCTACTTTTTCTTGGGCAAAATAATCAAAACACAAGGCAACAGTCCACTCAAAAAAAGAAGGCTCAATTTCCTCAAAGAATGCTTGGTGTTTTTCTACAAAATCAACCACAAATTCTTTAGAAATCATCTTGCCATTGATGCGAATTCTCTCCCTAAAATCTTTTAAATGGGGCGAGGTATAAAGTCCGGTTTTATAACCTGCTTCTTGTAAAATAGAGGCCAACATATGGCTGGAAGAGCCTTTTCCATTGGTGCCTGCAATGTGAATGGTCTTTATTTTATTCTGTGGCTCGCCCAAGGCCTTGCACATAGCAAGGGTATTGGTTAGGTCCTTTTTTATAGCTGCGCTACCAATGCGTGTAAACATGGGTAATCTGCTGTATAAATAATCTAAGGTTTCTTGGTAAGTCACTATGCTTCTTTTGAGAATAGAAGCTTCGAAATTAGGACAGCAATTCGCAAATCAAAAATAAATCTTTGTTAATTAAATAATTTTATGGTTTAAACTTGAAAACAAAGGTCATCGTACCATATTGTTCGTCTGGACCATCATCTCTTCCAGAGAATTTGGTGCGCATAGCTCCTTCTTTTGATTTCTGCAGCAAACTTGGCTCTGTTGTAGTACTGCCCACTTGTCCGGGAACTGCCTTTATTACTTCCCCACTTCTGTTTACCACTATTCTAACCACCACTTTGCCTACAGATTTACTGTTGTCTTCTACATTTGGTAATTGTTTCACTTTTCTACCTGCCAACTCAAAACTAACGCCATCTGGACCTGTTTCACCAGTTCCAAAGCCGCTTAGGCCTTGGCCTCTTCCATCTTTATCGCCATTTTCATCACCATCTGGCCTACCTTCATTGCCCGGCTCTTCTCCATCGCCATAACCTCCTTGATTGTTGTTGGTGTTTTTACGTTTAAATAAGGCATTCTGATTTACTTTTTTAGGCAACTCCAATTGTGGTTTTTTGGCTTCCTCAATTTTGGGTTGTGGGTCTTTTACGTCCTTAGGTTTAGGTGTGTTTTTTTCTTTGATGGAAACACTCTCATCTGTTTCTGCAGTAAGGGGTGCATCGTCTGTTTGTTCGCTGATGGGTACAAATTGCTCTTGGGGCGCAGGGTCTGGAACGGGCGCATCAGAAGGGCCTCCCATATTTTCTTCTCCCAAACTCATCATCATCCCCTGAAACTCCAAGGGTGGATTGGGTGGATACAACACATACAAAAATAAAAATGCAAAGATAACACCATGAACCAAAAGGGTTCCTACAAGTCCGTAAATATTGTGCTTGTTGGTATTTCTATCGATGTAAAATTCAGATGCTGCCATAGTGCGTAAAATTAAGTCTCAACAGTTAATGCTTAAAAGCTAGCTTATAAACCTGTGCACATGACTTAACGAAATCTGACTTATTTTCCGTACAACACAAGTCTACTTTCTTTTTAAATCGCCATTCTCTAAAGCTTTGATAAACTTACCCCAAGCAAATACATCTAACACGGGGATGGGTTGTGGCTGACCATTATAATAAGCTTTATTGGCGTATTCATTGAAATTCCAGCGGGCATTAGCATATCCATCATTGGCCAAATTTGCGGCCTCATCTGCCAATGGTTTTCTTCTTAAATTATTCTGTGCATTCATGTAATCAGAATAGGGTAGGGTTGCCCTCGAAAACATGTAATCCATTTGCTCTGCACTTGGCCTCGAAATAATAATGGCATCTTCCATCACAAAGGAATCTACCTTTAATGCTACCACACTTTTAAACTTGGTTCCTTTGGTTTGTGTAGGC
>JBILVK010000065.1:0-15733 GCA_044370475.1 Bacteroidia bacterium | reverse complement strand
GGAATATCATATTTCATACAGATATACTTCGTTTCTTTAATGTTTTCCATAGAAACAGGCTGTCCACCTCCAGAATTATTGGTAATGGTAAGCATCACCAACGGAATATTCTCTACTCCCTTTTCTAATATAAAGGCTTCCAATTTTTTGATGTCCATATTGCCTTTAAATGGGTGCTCAGAATTAGGAATTTTGCCTTCTTCAATCACCAAGTCAATGGCCTCTGCGCCCGTATACTCTATGTTGGCGCGGGTGGTATCAAAATGAGTATTGTTTAATATGTATTTCCCTTTACCTCCAATAATGGTGAAAAGTATTTTTTCTGCTGCCCTTCCTTGGTGAGTTGGAATAATATGAGAGAATGGCATTAAATGACTAACAGCCTTATGAAACTTGTCGTACGACGGACTACCAGCATAAGATTCATCACCTTTCATGATAGAGGCCCATTGATTGGCGCTCATGCTACTTGTACCGCTGTCGGTTAGCAAGTCAATAATCACATTTTCACTGTCGAGCGAAAAAAGGTTATAATGTGCTTTCTCAAGGAATATTTCCCTCTCCTGCCTAGTGGTCATGCGTATTGGCTCTACCGACTTAATCCTAAATGGTTCAATGATGGTTTTCATAAAGTATTTTTGATACTTCAAATTAAGATGGCCATCTCCGTTAAAAAAATGATATTAATCTGTTTTTGAAATTGTTCTTTACAAAAGATAAATTATTCCTAATTTCCGTTTCGTATGATAAACTCAAAATTAACCCAGTGGATGGCTGGTTTTTCCTTTGTATTACTACTGCTTGGGCTTTATTTATTAAGGCCTCAACAGCAAGTAGTTGCCCAAAAGGGTATTTACTTTTGGAAAACTAATTTTTACAAAAGTACCGACCAAAACGATGAAAATACTTTTTTGGATCGGCACCAAATAAAAAAGGTTTACATCAAAATGATAGATGTTGATTACAATGAGGCTGCAGGTATTTTTCCTGCATCTAAAACAGATATTAATTATTATGCAGATGCTGCTACAGATAGTTGTCAATACATTCCTGTTATATATATAAGCAATGAGGTTCTGAAGCATTTAAATAAAGATAATGCTGAAATTTTTGCCAATAAGTTTATCTCACATGCCTTAAGAATTTATACTTATACAAAGGTCCTCCCGAGCGAAATTCAAATTGATTGCGATTGGACAAAAGGTACCAAAGAGGCTTATTTTAATTTGCTTTTGGCCATGAAAAAAATTGCGCCTCAATTTACCTATTCTGTCACCTTAAGACTATATCCTTATAAATATTCAGATGAGCTAGGTGTGCCTCCTGTAAACCGAGTAATGCTCATGCTGTACAATATGGAAAATGCAAAAAACTTTAACAATGAAAATAGTTTGTTTAATGCAAATGAAGCACGCAAGTACCTTAAAAGAAAAGCATACCCTTTGCCTATGGATGTTGCCCTACCTGTATTTAGCTGGACGCTTGTTTTTAGAAACCAGAGATTTCTAAATGTGTATACAGATAATATTGTCCCTAAAATTTCACTTCAAGAATATAACGAAGAACCACAATTTACCTTGGCTTCCATTGCACAAAATAAATATTTAGTTGAAAAAGCCACAAGAAGTGTTTACAATAATTACGACTTAAAAGTAGGAGATATTTTAAAAGTAGAATCCTGTGGAGAAAATGAACTTAAACAAGCAAAAATGCTCTTGAATTATTTGCCATTAACAGAACAAAGCACCATTGCTTTATTTGATTTAGATTTAAACGAACTTAATAAATTATCACATGAACAAATTGAAGCTGCCTATACTTTTTCTCGTTAATTTATTGCTCCTTTTTTGGCCTCCCAAAAGCCTTAACTCTTGCGGATTTACTATCTATAAGGAGGAATATAGATTCTGGACTTTCGATCCAAATGTAAATGCCCAACCAGGTATGTTGCCTCTATTTTATAGCATGGATATTTATCACAAAGGTTTCTCTTTGAAGCCTAGATGGGATTACGAAGACACAGATACCCAAATGATGGATTCGTATGATCAGAATATAAAGCTATGGATGACCTATCTAAAGAAAATGGACCCCAACAATAAAGTACTTCAGGCAGATATTTATGAAATACTCTATAATACCACTCCCACAAACTATTTTAGCCTTTTAGAGGGTCTTAAAATGGATAATTCCTTCATCAAATTTGCTAAGAATTATCCTCAATTAATGGCTTATATTTCTTTAGCTAAAAAAGCAGAATATCAATATGCACCGGCCAATTCTTGGGAGTGTAAAGATTGTCCAGTCCTGTTAACTAATGGCAAAATATATGCAAGTGAAAGGTCTTATTATTATGGGGAGGATATTTCGGCTCCCGACCCAATTATAGCAGAGAATTTGAGGAAGGAAGCTGAGCAAAACATTCAACAAATAAATGATGATTTTTTAAAACAAAGATATGCCTTTCAAATGGTCCGCCTTGGTTTCTATACCAATGATTCTGCATTAATTTCAAGGAACTACGACAAGTATTTAAAGCCGCTTCCCAATAGCAATTGGCTTAAGAATTCTGCTATTATGTATGAAGTAAATAAATATTCAGGAGCACAGAAAAATTACATGATAAGTAAGATTTTTGAAGCATGTCCCAACCTCCGCTATCAATGTGAACTTTCTTACCAAAATTACTTAACGGCTCAAACTTTGTCATACGCGCAAAACAACCATGAGCGTGCCATGATACTGGTGATTGATGCAACACACAGGCCAGAAGAGAAATTAGAAATTCTAGAAGAAATAATACGTATCGATCCTAAAAACACCTTCCTTCCTGGTTTGTGGATTCGTGAAATAAATAAGTTGGAAGACTGGATTTTAGGTCCACAGTATGGCGAGTTTGGTTCGAGCCGAAAAGAAGATATTCAATATAGTTTTGGTTGGGATGAAACAGAGAAAATAAACAGAGCTGTTGCCATTCAACTTGCCAAAGACAAAGATTATACACGTAAAGTTTACCTTTCTTTAAACAAGAATCTCAATAGTTTGGTCCGAACCAACGCATCTTTCTATCAATTGTGTGCTGGTTACCTTTCGTTTATTTTAAAGGACCTACCAAGTGCCGAGAAACATTTTTCTTTGGTTCATGAAAATGATTTAAATGATATAGGTAAAACGCAGTATTTATTGTGTAAATTTATGTTAGAAATTTCTAATTCTACCAAGATTTCAGAGCAGGCAAAAGTTGATTTTGCCAACTTGTACAATTACCTTAAATCAACGGCCATCAATCATCCTCAAAGGAAAGTAATGGCCAGTCAATTAATCAATTTTGTAGCAAAAGAATTTATTGCAAGAGGCGCAGCAGCAGAAGGATTTTTGCTATATGGATTCTCGTTTCAACCTTATGCCACGCACAACCTAATTGGTATTGGAAACTTATATACGCAGGCTTATAAATATGCAAGCTATCAGCAAATTTTAGAGATGGTGGCTATATTAGAGAAACCAAATCCAACTGCATTGGATAAGATATTGAAAGGTAAAATTTATCCTTATACATGGGCCACCGATAATGAAGAGGAAATGGAGTTTGTGAACAAGAATAAACTACTTGATTTAGCGAGTATGAAAATGGTTCAGCAAGATAAATTAACCCTTGCTTTAGAAACGCTTAAAAAAATTGATACCAGTTATTGGAGCAATGAAGTTTATACCGAATTTAAAAGGGATGACCCTTTTTGGGTGAGTCCAAATAACGGACAAGATCCGCTTAATTTAAGAGGTGTTAGTTATAATAAGGTTAGTTTTTTAAGAGAGTTAATTCAGCTTAAAAACCAAGTTCCAAAACTCTCTAATGAGAAAAAAGCCCTTGCCTTGTATAAGATAGGTAATGCTTATTATAGCATGAGCTATCATGGTAAATATTGGATTATGCAGAAGAACTATCAAATGGCTGGCGTAGAATATGATAACGACCATGATGTTACGCCTGAATATTATTCTGCCAATAGATCGAGGTATTATTTTAAGGAAGCTCTTAAATACTGCAATGAACCAAAGTTGTTAACTTTAATTTTATTCATGTTCGATCATGGATATTATGAGGTTCCAGGAAAGAGAACCAACATATTACCCTTGCAGGTTTTTAAAGAAAAGAAACTGAGTCCAGATATTTATGAACAATTAAGCGGAAACTGCCAATTGTTCTATGAATTAATAGAAACATATAATTAATTTGAAGGTACGAAGCTTTTGGCCATTAGCTGTTGGCCTTTAGCTTTTAGAATTTTTTAAAATTAGAATATTTATTAAAACACTTTTTTAGCTAAAAGCCAACTGCCAAAAGCTAAAAGCCTTAAACTACACCATTATGATTACCATCACACATCACAAATTTTTGGCTGATAAATTAAAAATAACTTCATGGGAAGTTCTTGCTCCTTTTTTTGATCAATTACTAAACCGCGAAATTAACTCAAAGGATGAGTTAGTTACTTGGTTGCGACATAGAAGTGAACTTGAAGCTTTTGTGAGCGAGGATCTTGCTTGGCGCTATGTTAAAATGACCTGCGATACCAATAACAAAGCCTTAGAAGAGGCCTATTTGTTTTTTGTGAATGAGATTGAACCAAAGATTTCGCCAATTACCGACCTATTAAACAAAAAGCTTATTGCTTGTCCTTTCCTTAATGAATTGGATCAGCAAAAATATTTTATTTACTTACGTGGTTTAAAGAAGGAGATAGAAATCTTTAGAGAAGAGAATGTGCCATTGCAGGCCAAAATTGCTGCAGAATCTCAAAAATACGGCTCTATTTTAGGGAGCATGAGCGTTGAAATGGAAGGGAAAGAATTAACCCTTCAACAGGCTTCAAATTATTTGAAGAATCCAAATCGTGCCTTAAGAGAGGAGGCCTTCACTAAGATAAATGAAGTTAGGCTTAAACATAGTGATGAATTAGATACACTTTTTGATGATTTAATTGCATTAAGACATCAAGTTGCTGTCAATGCAGGCTTTGCCAACTTTAGAGATTATATGTTTGCGGCAATGGGCAGATTTGATTATGCGCCACAAGATTGTTTAAACTTTCATGAGGCTATTCAAAAAGAAGTGCTTCCATTGGTGAAGGTAATTAATGAAAAACGTAAGGCTGATTTAGGTCACGATTTAAGACCATGGGATATGGAGGTTGATGTTGAAAACAAACCTGCTTTGGAGCCTTTTACAAGTGGAGTTGACTTGTTAGAAAAAACAGTTAAATGTTTTAATAAGGTGGATGATTATTTTGCCTATTGCATTAAAACCATGGATGATATGGGCAGGCTAGATTTAGAAAGCCGCAAAGGTAAAGCACCTGGTGGTTACAACTACCCAATGGCAGAAACCAATGTACCTTTTATCTTTATGAATGCTGCCAGCAGCACAAGAGATGTAGAAACTATGGTTCATGAGGGCGGACACGCAGTGCATTCTTTCTTATCAAAAGATTTAGAATTAGCCGCATTTAAAAATTGTCCAAGTGAGGTTGCCGAGCTTGCCAGTATGAGCATGGAATTAATTAGCTATGATGGACAAGATGAATTTTATCCAGAGGTGGCCGATTTTAACAGAGCTAAAATTGAACATTTAGAAGGAATCATTAAAATACTTCCTTGGATTGCAACTATTGACAAATTTCAACATTGGATTTATACAAACCCAACTCATACCGCTCAAGAAAGAAAAGAGTATTGGGTTAAATTAAGCAAGGAATTTGGAACTGGTTTGGTGAATTGGGATGGCTACGAACACTTTCAACAATATACCTGGCAAAAGCAATTGCATTTGTTTGAAGTGCCTTTCTATTATATTGAATACGGAATGGCTCAGTTAGGTGCTTTGTCTGTTTGGAGAAATTATTTAAACAATAAGAAACTAGCGGTTGATCAATACAAACATGCATTAAGCTTAGGTTATACCAAACCTATTGGCGAAATTTATGAAGCTGCAGGAGTTAAATTTGATTTCTCTGCCGATTATATCAAAGACTTAATGACCTTTGTTTCTGCTGAGTTAACAAAGTTAAAATAAGTGCTTTTGGAGTATTTAAATTTGTTTTGAACCAAAAGGATTAATATAAAAGAATGAAGATATTTTGTATAGGAAGAAACTATAGTGAGCATGCCAAGGAATTAGGAAATGCTGTGCCAGAAAATCCAGTTGTGTTTTCTAAACCAGATACTGCGCTCCTTAAAAATGGGGAGGCATTTTATTTGCCAGAATTTAGCCAAGATGTGCACCATGAAATCGAATTGGTCATTCGAATCAATAAAGTGGGTAAAAATATCCAAGAGAAGTTTGCGCAAAATTATTTCAATGAAATTGGCTTGGGAGTTGATTTTACTGCACGCGATTTGCAAGCACAATTAAAAGCCAAAGGCTTGCCATGGGAACTTGCAAAAGGTTTTGATGGATCTGCTCCACTTGGCGATTTTTTTTCAATTGAGGGGCTGGATTTAAATAATATCAACTTTGGTTTGAAGAAAAATGATGTTTGGGTGCAACAGGGAAATACCCGCGACATGATTTTTTCATTTGCCCAAATTGTTAGCTTTATTTCTAGGTATTTTACATTAAAAGTGGGTGATCTTATTTATACGGGTACACCTGCAGGAGTGGGGCCTGTGGCAATTGGCGATAAACTGGTTGGATTTGTAGAACAGCAACAAATGTTGGCCTTTGAGGTTAAATAATTTGGGAAATAGCACAACAACAGCGTGGGATGGAAAAATAAAGCCAATTATGCGCTTGTGCCTTATCATTTTCTTTATTTTACCCATACGTTCGCATGGGCAAACCTATCCGCAAAATGTATTTCGGTATCCTTTAGATTCCCTCCCCAATTTTGTTTCACCTTTTGGCGTGCTTAGGGAAAATCACTTTCACAGTGGCATAGATTTGCGTACCAATGGTAAGGAGGGATTACCTGTATATGCCGCAGCAGATGGCTATATACACCGTATCAAGATTCAAAGAAGCGCATATGGGAAGGCTTTGTACATAGACCATGGAAATGGTTTTTCTACTGTATACGGACACTTGCAACAATACCATGGAGAAGTGGCACAATGGATTCATAATTATCAATACATCAATCAAACTTTTGAGTTTGATAAGATTTTCATGAGTCCATTTATAAAGGTAAAAAAAGGAGATACCATAGCCTGGAGTGGAAACAGTGGAACCAGCTCTGGTCCGCATCTGCACTATGAAATTAGGGATACCAAAACAGAGAAGATTTTAAACCCCGGACTATTTGGATTACTCCCCATAGACTCCTTAAAACCCAGCATCTTTAAGGTACATGTATATAAGTTTGTCACTGAGGGTCTTTTGCTAAAAACTAAGCTCTTGGTTCAGACCAAAAATACCTATATGCTTGATTCTATAATGGTCTTTAAGGATACCGTAAATCTTGATCCAGACACCTACGGATTTGCCATTGAAGCCTATGATTATATTCATAATGCCAAAGACGAAAAAGGCATTTATGAATACAGTTTATTTAGAAATGATAAGTTTATATTTAAACACGTTCTGAACCAATTTGCGTTTGATGAAACAAAATATATTAATGCGCACATTGATTTTCCTTATTATAAAATTGAAAAGATTCGCTTACAAAAATGTTTTATAGATGACGGTAACATATTTAGTACCTATACGCATGATGGCACTAAGGGGAGAATAAATTTGGTTAAATCAGCCGAAAGCATAGGATCTTTTTTATTTGTGGTGAAGGATGTGAATGGTAACTCTTTTTACCTAAAATTACCTTATAAAGTGGGTTCGCCACAAGTGGATATTGACAGAGAAAATTACCAAAAAAGTGTGTTGGGAAAATCAAAATTAATTCCCGGAAAGGCCCAATTAGTAGGGGTTGCAGATTTTGAAGTGAAAATGGATCCAAAGAGTATATACGATACGGTTTATTATGAAATTAATACCCTTTTTGGACAACAAGGTGCTTTTAGCAATGAGTTTTCTTTTCATCATTCCAATGTTCCCATTCATGCTTCATTTGACGTGGCTATAAGGGTAAAGAATTTGCCAATAGGTTACGAGGGCAAATTAATGTTGGCATATCGTCCAAATAAATCGAGCGGAATACGGCCTGTAGGTGGTAATTATACAAAAGGTTGGGTGAGGGGTAAAGGAAGCAATTTTGGGCTATATAGCATTGCTATTGATACCGTTGCCCCAAAAATAAAATGGCTCAACCCAAAGCCTGCCGATTCGTTAAAATGGGCTTTTGAAATAACAGATAACTTCTCGGGAATTGCTAAGTATAATGCTTTCTTAAATGGAAGATGGATTTTGCTCGATTTTGATGCAAAAAACGACCTGCTTACTTATGATTTTGATGAAGTTTACTTCTCAGAAAGAGATAGGGTGTTTAATTTGGAAAACGACCCAGGACATGCAAAGGTTTTTGAATTGGTAATTAAGGTTGAGGATGCGAGAGGCAATATTCAAGAAAGATTGTTTAACATGGTTCCCAAATAAAACAATTTTATTTGCAAAGGGTTTAATATAAAAAATACCATGGCAACAGAACTTAAAATAGGTGATAAAGCACCTGCCTTCAAGGCAAAAAACGAATCAAATGAGCTCGTTTCATTAACCCAATACAAAGGAAAGAAATTGGTGCTCTATTTTTATCCCAAAGATGATACCCCTGGTTGTACTTCAGAAGCTTGCGATCTAAGAGATAATTACCAAACATTTATCGCAAAGGGATACGAAATTCTAGGGGTTAGCCCAGATACCGCTACCAAACACCAAAAGTTTATAGCCAAATACGAACTGCCGTTTTCATTGCTTGCCGATGAAGACAATGCTGTAGCTCTTGCTTATGGAACTTGGGGTGAGAAAAGCATGTATGGCAAGAAATACATGGGCATGATAAGAACCACTTTTGTCATCAATGAAAAGGGAATCATTGAAAATGTTATAGAAAAAGTAGATACCAAAAATCACTCATCACAGATTTTATAAACTATCTTTCTAGGAGTATTTTTTTTGCTTCTTCATCTATGAGTAGGAAATACATGCCATTGCTGAGATTTTGTAGGTTAATTGCATTCCAAACTCCTTCATAGAACATACGATTTTCCTTAAACACTTCTTGGCCTTGGGAATCTAATATGCGCACTATATGTTCGCTTTCTGGTCCAAGAAGTGTTTGGGGTAAAATGAATATTTCGCCAATACTTGGATTGGGTTTTACTATCCAATTTGAAAAGGGTGAATCATGTTCATGAGATACTTTTACAATGCTGCTATAACTATATTTTCCATCTAAATCTATTTGTTTTATCCTATAGTAATTTGCACCTATTAAGGGCTTAGTATCTATATAACTATAGCGTTTAATTTCCATGGCATTTAATGCTCCCTTTACTTCACCAATCCCTTCAAAGAAAATTCCATCTGCACTTCTCTCTACCGCAAACTTTTGATTGTTTGCTTCAAATGAGCTTGCCCAATTGCACTCAATTCCATTCAATATATTTTGAGCCTGAACATATAAAAATGTAACAGGCAAAAGTCCGGTTTCGTTAAAATGTCCCAGTACCATATCTGGGGCTCCAGATAACAAAGTTTGCTGTGTTCCTGCCGTTGCCAAACCATTGCTACTGCTAAACCCAAGGATAATGCCAATGCCTTGAGGAAAGGCTTGTATGGCATTCAACCCATCTACATTATTGCTGCCTAAGTAGCTGCTCCAAATTCTGTTTCCATTGCTGCCAAATTTGGCAAAGAAGCCATCGCTTGAGCCTCCTCCATAATTGCTTTGATGCACTCCACTTGTGCTAAATCCTATACTTCCTGTGCTGCTTCCACAAACATAAATCGCATTGCTTGTATCCACAGAAATACCTTGGATGGTTTCTTCTCCAAGTCCGCCAAAATAGGAGCTCCACAGCCTGGTTCCACTGCCATTAAACTTGCCCAAAATGCCATCTCCCCAACTCATGCCTCCGCCATAATTTAATTGATGAACGCTGCCATTTGAAATCATACTATCCGAAGTACTCCTGCCTCCAAACACAATATTTTGTTGTTTGTCCAAGCAAATAAAATTAAGGTAATCAACTCCTGCGCTGCCATAATAGGTGCCCCATAACAATTGTCCAACCGCATTAAATTTGCCCAAAAAACCATCATAATCTCCTCCAAAATTTACTTGGTGTGCACCTAAACTTGTAATGCCTGTGCCCGACATGCTAAAACCTGCCACCACTAGATTCTGTGCACTATCTGCCAGTATGCTTAATGCATTATCGCCAGCCGTTCCCCCATAATAAGTTCCCCAAATTTTTTGTCCGGCTGAACCAATTTTTGCCACAAATCCATCTCCGTAAAACATGCCTGCACTATACACAGTATCATATACACCAGTTGTAGCAATTCCCGTTGACGAAAATGTACCTCCACAAATGCCCATACTCCCATCTGTAAACCTCACCAAAGCATTGCCATAATCATAGTCTTCTCCTCCCCAATAAGTGCCCCAAATTCTCTGTCCACCCGCATTAAACTTAGCTATAAATGCATCTGCCAATCCTTTCAGTGAATCTTGCGGAGCACCCACACTTGCAATTCCATAAGCGCTCTCACTGGTGCCAATCACGTAAATTTGTCCTACAGAATCTATGTCTAAACCTACACAATAATCGTTGTTGCTGCCACCTATAAATGTTGACCATAACCTAGTTCCAACATCTGTATATTTTGCCAAATAACCATCATACAATCCGCCTGCAGTTACTTGATGCGCGCCACTTGTAACCATGTTGGTAGTAGAATTAGTATAGCCCGCAATAACAATTTGTTGATTGTTATCCTTCCTTATTGTCATGCCAATATCTTCGCCCAAACTGCCACAATAACTCACCCAAGGTGCTGGGTCAATCACCAAGGTCTTATCTGTAAAATCACCCAAAACTTCAAAGCCAAAAATGCCATCAGCAAACAATTTAAACCGAACTTTTTCTTCTTTTTTTACCTCATTTGCCACAGAAAAGCTGTAAGGAATTTGTTCCTTTATATCATATAACGAATTCTTGATAAGGATTTCTCCATTTACTAGTATTTCTAAGTGCTCAGCGCCTTCTACCTTGAGTTTAATTGCCTCAATTTTGGCGCCTGGATGCAAGACAAAATTGTATTTGAATTTGCTTTCTAAACCGCTCCCTTCAAACAAAAATACCAAGTCGGTTTTAGGGTAAATTTCTTTGTAGGTTATCTTTCCAAAATGTTCGGTTCGAACCAAAGCGCCTTTATCTGTATAATAATGTATGGGATCAGCAAAAGCATCTTCAGAAAGGATTTGCACATCTTTATTGGCATCAAGCAATTCAAAGTTTATTCTGTGTATTTGAGTTAGGCCTTCTTTCTGCCTCGGATTTTCTTTGATATTCTCGAAACTTTGCTTTGGTTCAAACCGAAACTGCTCATAACAAAAGCCACTCTTTTTTAAAGAAATTTTTAACGATTTATCTTGGGTTATATAAAGTATATCCGACCTGTATTTGCCAAATTGGTCGTGAACCTGACCTCTATTTTGAATAAAACCAAACTGTAAAGGTGCATGTTTGAGATTGCTCTGAGCCCGCGTATGCCAAGGGATACAAAGCAACAAGAATATAGTAACACGCATGCATGTTTTTAATACCATACAACAAAGTACGTTAAAAAATGCAATAAAAGGAGAACCTACTAAGCCCTAGGTTTAATTAAAGATGTCTGGCTAAAGCTTCTGCAATTTTTTGTGCAGGTAAATCTTCCATGCAAGAGGTGCCATCTAAACAGCTTCCTCTATAAAAACACTTGCAGGTTTTGTTAGGCATCACAATCTCACCTTTGCCAAACAAATCAAACTCATGCGGATTAAAGATATTATTCATTAAAATAATCTTTTTACCCAAAGCTAGCGTTATATGCATGCCCATGGTTACTTGGGTAATAACGGCATCGCAATGATTTACCAGATTAATGAATTCAAATAAGCTAAAATAACCTAAGTAAATTGCACCAGAGCGTCCTTGAATTTCTTTGTTTCTTGCGTCTTCTGCCTCACCACCTAGGAGTAAAATTTCAGCATCTGGATGTTGTTCTTTAACCAAAGCAACCAATTCTACCCACTTATCAATACTCCACAACCTTGTGGTCCATCTGCCACCACAACCTGTATTCATGCCGATGATTTTTTTTTCTTTTGGCAGATTCCAAACATAACCTTTGTTGCTATGCGTATCCATCAAATAGGGCTCACCTGCATGCTGAAAACCGCAAATTTCAAAAATTTCTTGAAGGTAACTTTTGGTATTGGCCTTACTTACATCATCAAACATGCCCGTGCTAAATTTATGCTCAGCGAGGCTGTTTATAGGCTGTATTTCGTTGTCCTTTAAAACAAAGCCATACTTTTCTTTAGCATCTAGCATTTTTAAGAGTGCACCGGCTTCTTTCTCCTTGTCAAGGTTAATGGCAATATCCCAAGTGCCTTGTTGTGCATATAAAATAGAATTATAGTCCCATTTCAAAATTTCATCTATTTGCGAGGCTGGCAAAATATCAGGCGTCCAGGTTAACCAAGTTATTTTGCAATTTGGATAGAGACTTTTGTATTTAACCACCAAAGGAGTGGTTCTAATTACATCGCCTATTGCTCCCAATTTGATTATGAGAATTCTTTTAGATACAGGCGTATAGGCAGCACAATCAGTGCAATGATATCCATGTTCCTTATGCGGTTTGCAAGGAATATGTCCTTTAAAATGTATACAGTCAGATTTATAATTCATCTTTAAATTGCATTTGCCAATTTTAAATTGACCTCTTTGGCAAACCTATGCTTTAAGGTGTTAAAAGGCAACTCTCCGACAAAATATTATCCTTTATCGAAAAATAGGGTACATTTTGTCAGTGACAATAGTATTTGGATGATAATTTGTATCTTGCATAAACTATAATTCAAAACACAAAAAATGAAAAAAAGTAACATTATCCTATTGGCCATTGGCGCAGTTTTATTATTGCTGGTTTTCAATGGTTGCGGTAGCTACAACAACATGGTTACCAAACAAGAATCTACAAGTTCTGCTTGGGCACAGGTTGAAAATGTGTATCAAAGACGCCTAGACCTTATTCCTAACCTTGTTAATACCGTAAAAGGAGTTGCAAATTTTGAGCAAAAAACCCTTACAGATGTCATCAATGCCCGTGCAAGTGCCACTCAAATGAAGGTAGATGCAAGTAAGTTAAGTCCAGAGCAATTGTCTAAATTCCAAGCCTCTCAAGGCGAATTGAGCCAAGCTTTAGGTCGTTTAATGGTTGTTGCAGAACAATATCCTCAATTAAAAGCTACGCAAAACTTCTTGGAGCTTCAATCTCAATTAGAAGGTACCGAGAACAGAATAGCTGTTGAGCGTGGCAAGTTTAATGATATTGTAAAAGACTATAATTCTTATATCAGAAAGTTCCCTCAAGTATTATACGCTGGAATATTCGGCTTCGATAAAAAAGGATATTTTGAAGCAGTTGCGGGTGCCGACAAAGCCCCAGAAGTAAAGTTCTAAGCAAGCATTTAATAAACAGGCTGCTTCAAAATGAGGCAGCCTGTTTTTTCAAACAACATTTAATAAAAGGTCTCCATAGGTGAAGAGGCCCTCGCTTATATTCAATTATGGCAAAAGAACATTTTTCTGAAAACGATCAAGACCGCATTATATCAGCAATAAAAGATGCCGAGTTGGCTACCTCTGGTGAGCTTAGGGTGCACATAGAACGTAAGTCAGATTTAGATCCATTGGTCCGATCCAAAGCGCTGTTTTATGAATTGGGAATGGACAAAACCGATCTTAGAAATGGGGTTCTAATCTACCTTGCAATAGAGGATAAGAAGTTTGCTATTATTGGCGATTCGGGCATTCATGCTAAAGTGGGCGATGATTTCTGGCAATCGGAAAAAGAGCTCATGGCTAAACATTTTAAACTTGGAGATTTTACGGGCGGATTAACAGCAGCAATTGAAAAAGTGGGAGAGAAGTTGAAGGAATATTTTCCTTACAGCTCAGATGATACCAACGAATTAAGCAATGACATATCTTTTGGAGATAGTAAAAATGATTAAAAAAATACTGCTGATTTTTGCATTCCTTAGCATTGCATTGGTTCAGGCCAAAGATTTTCCTGCCAAACCCAACCCGCCAAGGTTGGTAAACGACTTTGCAAACGTTCTTTCTGCGGAGCAAATTTCGATTCTTGAAGCCAAATTGGGGGCTTATAGCGACAGTACTTCTACTCAAATTGTTATTGTTACAGAGCAAAGTTTAGAGGACGAAGATCCTTTTGATTATAGCCGCCGACTTGCAGAAAACTGGCAAATTGGCATGGCAGGCAAAAACAATGGCTTGCTCATATACGCTGCAATTGGCGATAGAAAAATTAGAATCCAGAATGGATATGGCATGGAAGCTACTATTACTGATGCTTTATCCAAAAGGATTATTGAAGAAATTATAAAGCCCAATTTTAGGGAGCAACAATATTTTGAGGGTTTCAACCAGGCCACAGATTATATTATGCGTGCGGCTTCTGGCGAATTTATTAACGATGCTCCCAAGGGTCGACATAAATCTACCTCACCAACCATGGTCATTATAATCATTATCCTTTTTGTTCTGTTTGCCATTTTCTCCAATAAAGGAGGTCGTGGCGGACGTAGGTTCAATGCAGGTGGTGCGCCATTTTTTGGCACTTTTGGTAGTGGCGGATTTAGTGGCGGCGGAGGCTTTGGTGGAAGCGGCGGCGGTGGAGGTGGCTTTGGCGGATTTGGCGGCGGCAGTTTTGGCGGCGGTGGTGCGGGTGGAAGCTGGTAAAACTATTGCTTTAATTTTAAACGCAAAAACTCATTTGGGTTCAGACCGTATTGCTTTACCTTTCTCCTTTTACCTAAATATAAACTCTGGGGAAGTGTGTTAATACCAAGCTTAGTGCTTAGTTCTTTTGTGCCAAATGCCAAGGGATAATTAGGGTCGGCATCCGATTTAAAAATCCTAAGTTCGTAGCTTTTGTTCACAAACAAAACAACAATTACCTTTAAATTATTGCTGTCTAAGGAGGCGATTTGCCTCAATAAAAGGGTGTCAGATTTAAAGTTCTTGCTTGTTTTACTTCCAAAGTAAATATACACTTCTTTGCGCCTCCATTTGTTGAGCTTAAATTTCTCTCCTTTAGCTAAGGTAAATTTTACTTTTGGCACTTTTTTGCCCACAGGTATTTTATTAAAATCAACTTCGTCACTGCTCGATTTTATTTTAATAAATTTACCAGACGCATCAGATTCTGTAACTATATACAATTGCCCATTTTTCTCAAAATAAGTTTTCTTACCACTCTTTTCAAATGTTACATAGTTCAATGGATTGGTGGCATCAAAAACAGTATCGTTGGCATTTACAAATAGAATTTTATCTATACCTGCATCATTATAAATGCCATTTGCATTGGCATCCAAAACGCCAATCTTAAACGACTCTCTACCCAGTCTTACCAAGCCCGCACGGGTGATATACCTTTGCTCACGGTAAGTAAATTCAATGCCCACAAATTGCCTTCCTTTATAGGCCATTTCATAGTATTCGTCCATGTACTTTTTAAACTCATACTTCTGTCCAAATA
>JBILVK010000064.1:0-15847 GCA_044370475.1 Bacteroidia bacterium | reverse complement strand
CGTTTACGTCGCTCACCACTACTTTTTCTACGGCCAGTTCTGCTATCCATTGGGCCATTAAATTTCGGGCCGAACCAAACGCGCATGAAGCAGATTTAAGCAATTGCCCTTCTTTAAATACCCCCAACTTAACCCGGGTATTCCCACTATCTACAACCAATGACACCATTTTAGCTTACTAATAATCTTATAAATTCAATCTCCTTGTGTACAAAACTTTTTACTTCATCCTCCACCATCACATGAAGTTTTCCTTTCTTGTCTATACCCATTATCATGCCTTCAAAAGTTTGTGCGTCCTTTTTAAACAAGGCCATTTGTCCTTTGCCCAACAAATGGGTATGGTATAAATCCCACAGCAAGGTATGCTGTTTTGCCTTTAACAACGCATAGTAGTGCGAAAGATTTTGACAAAGCACTTTTCTAGCTTCCTCTGTGTCTATGGCCGATCCAAGAAATTGCGCCAAGGATGCAGCTTTGGGGGTACTAAACGCAACTTGGTTTAGGTTCAGACCGATGCCAAGAATGCTGATGCGTATGCGATTGCCTTGCAACACGTTCTCGACCAAAATACCTGCAACTTTTTGCTCTTGAATATAAATATCGTTGGGCCATTTAATGTGAGCGGTTTGCTTAGAAAGCGCTGCGGCGGTATCTCTAAGGGCCAAACTTACCATCACATTGAGCCAAACTTGCTCTTCAATGAGCAGAAATTGGGGCTTTAAATACACGCTCAAAAGTAAATTTTTTGCCGACTCCGACTCCCAAACATTACTCATCATGCCCCTTCCTTGGGTTTGAAAATGAGTATACAGCAGCGCCCCTTCGGGCAAATTCTCTGCGTTGAGTAGGAGCTTAAGGGCGTCGTTGCTAGAAGTTGTCTCTTCTGTAAAGACAGAATAGGCTCCGATATTTATGGGTTGCTGTGCCAAAGAAAAATGCTTATTTTGCGTCAAATTTACAGGTAGAATCTAGATGGCAAACACACCAGCGAAAAAAATCGCAAAAAAAGCAGCGGCTCCAAAAAGCACTGCACCAAAAAAAACAGCGGCTAAGAAGGCGGCAGCTCCTAAAAAAGTAGCAGCAGAAAAAGCAGTAGCTAAAAAAGTTTCAGCAAAGGCGGCAGTTAAAAAGGCTGCTCCTAAAGTGGCAGCAAAAAAAGCAGCAGCACCTAAGGCTACGGCCAGCAAAGCTGCTCCAACAAAAGTGGCGGCTAAGAAAGTGGCGGCTAAGAAGTCAAGCGCTGCAGAAAAAATTACTTCCAAAGCAAGCTCAGCTAAAGTAGCAGCAAGCAAAACTGTTGCCACTTCTAAAGCAAGCGAAAGCAAGGCTAGTTCGGCAAAAGTTGCAGCACCTAAAACAGCTGCCGAGTTAAAGAAAATGGAACCCGGACTTCTTCTCGCGTACACTGTTGCGCAAGGAATGTACGAGCGTAAGGCAGAAAATATTCGCATCATGGACATGCGCAAAATACACAGTGCTTCGGCCGATTTTTTTGTAGTTTGTCACGCCGATAACGACAAAAAAGTAGAGGCAATTGCAAAAAGTGCTGAAGAGGAAGTTAAGAAGCGCTTAAATGAAAACCCTTTGCACCGCGAGGGTTTTGAGAACTTAGAGTGGATTCTACTTGATTATTTTAATGTAGTGGCCCATGTATTTATAGATGAAAAAAGGACTTTCTACGGCATTGAACAGCTTTGGGGCGACGCAGAAAATATTGAATTTAAAGGAAAATAAATTTCGTTTCGGTTATGATAAAGAAACTCATTCTTAGTATTTTCTCTGTTGCTTTTTTCTTTGCTACTCAAGCACAAGATGGTGATAAAAAAACAGACAAAGGAGAATTCTCTGGTAATTTTCAAACTACCAATCAGTTTTATGTAAAAGATAGCAGCATTGGTGCAACAACTACGCAATATCAAAAGGAATTATCTTCTACAGATGCTTGGTTATTGCTTAATTATAAGGTGAGTGGTTATACCTTTACCGTGCGATACGATATGTTTAATAACTCGCCTTTGCTTAACCCGCAAGAGGCTTACACCAAGAGTGGAATTGGTATGTACAGCGTGCGCAAAGACATGGAAAAAATGAGCATAACCGCTGGTTATTTCTATGATCAATTTGCTAGCGGAATGGTGTTTAGGTCGTATGAGGACAGAAACTTAGGACTCGATTTTGCCATACAAGGTGCTCATATCAAATATCGACCCACAGAAAATACCACCATTAAGGCATTTACAGGTTTGCAGAAGTTTCGGTTCGACCTTAGGCCAATGGTTGTCAAAGGGATTAATGCTGAGCATCATTTTGATGTTAATGAGGGCCTAAGTTTTGAACCAGGCTTTAGTGTGGTGAATAGAACCATCGACCAACAAACCATGAATGTAATTGCATCTTCTATTAACAATTACGATATAGAACAAAGGTTCTATCCAAAATACAATGTGTTTGTTTATAATGTATACAATACCTTACGGTATAAAAACTTTACTTGGTATTTAGAGCTGGCGCAAAAAACGCCAGAGGCTATTGTTAATCCAAACACAGACCTCATGGAACTGCAAGAAGGAAAAGCATATTTAACTTCTTTAAGTTACTCTACCAAGGGTTTTGGAATCAATGCACAATACAGGTATATAGATAGATTTTCGTTTAGGACCTCCCCTTTGGAAAACCAAAATTTGGGTATGATTGCTTATTTGCCATCTATTACACGCCAGAATGTTTATAGGTTATTGGCACGTTACAATGCCTTTACCCAAGAGTGGGGCGAGAATGGTTTACAAGTGGATGTTACCTATAAACCTAAAGCTTTAAAGAAGTTCGGTACACAATTTAACTTCAATACTTCTATTTCTACTCCACTTGGCTATTTCAAAGGCAATACTGTGAGCCCAATTAATTTTGAAGCCGATACCAATCGTTATTTTAGAGAGTATTATTTTGAGGTGCAACATAAATTCACCAAGAAGTTTAAAGTATTGTTGGGCTACCAATTAATTAACTACAATCAAAGTTTATTTGAGGCTAAACCAAGTGTGCCTTATGTAATTTCTAATACATTTTTTGGCGAGGCAACTTACAAAATTACGCCAAGCAAATCTGTTAGAATAGAATCGCAATATTTAAGAACTGAAGAAGACTTAGGAAGCTTTGTAAATGGATTGGTGGAGTTTAATATTGCTCCTCATTATTCTTTTAGCTTTGGCGATATGGTTAACGTAGACCCAGGAGCACGTAACAAACCAGCTGCTGGTGGTAAATTTGAAATAGTACATTATTGGAATATTTTTGGGGCATATACCTACAAAAACACACGCTTTACAGGCGGCTATATTCGTCAGGTAGAGGGTGTAAATTGTACAGGTGGCGTTTGCCGCGTGGAGCCAGCATTTAGTGGTGTTAGAGTAACCTTATCAACTAATTTCTAAGTTATGAAAAACAAATTATTTGCCTTTTTAGTATTGGGCTTATCACTTGTACTGAGTTCTTGTGAGGAAGAACCACCTTATATTAACATGACTCCAGAAAGTACAGTTGGAGATACCACCTTTATTAAGCTACCGGCTCCAAGTCCAGAGCAAAAAAACATCCTCATTGAGGAGGTTACTGGCGTAAGATGCCCAAATTGTCCAAAAGCCCAAACCGAGGCAAAAACAATTTCAGAAAACAATCCAAACAGAATAAATGTCTTAACAATTCACCCTCTTAATAAGTTAAATGCACTTACAAGGCCATTTGATGTGGCTATTGGCGATAAACACACCAGTGCTTACGATTTTAGAACAGAGGCAGGTGCACAAATATTTGAAATGGTGGGTCTATCAAGCGCCCTTCCTATTGGTAACATCAATAGAAAACTATTTTCAAGCGAATCTTCAAGAAATATCGACTATCAAAAATGGTCTGCTTACGTTACAAACGAACTTAATCAACCTACACCAGTTAACATTAATCTTTCTGCCAAAAACATGGGAGATTCAATAGAAATTGAAGTGGTATTAACTTATACGGAAGTTGTAGCCGACTCAAACTTTTTAACTGTTGCAATACTAGAAAGTGAAATGGAAGATGTTCAAGAAAGCAAGGATGCAAATGGAAATGTTATTTATGTTGAGCAATACATGCATAATCATGTTTTAAGAAGTGTTGTTACTAGTTATTTTGGGGATTTACTAAAGGGATCATATGAACCTGGTAGGGTTTTCTATAAAAAATACAGAATTAAAAAAGATGTAAAATGGAACCCGGCCAACCTAGATGTTTTGGCAATGGTTCATTTAAACACCACCAAAAAAGATGTCATTCATTCAAAAGAAGTGAAGGTTAATTAGTTTGCATATTTTGACCTAAGTTTATAACCATGCGTAGTCTAACATATTTAGGGGTAGCTGCATTTCTATTACTTTCATGTAATGCTAATACAGAAGACCCCGTTTATAGGCAAGAAATTGCAGCTGAACGCATGGAAATGAATGAGCATTTTTTTAACCCCAAGGATAGTCCGCTCGACAGTGCTAATTTCGTTAATTTTAAGGGACTAAAATTCTTTCCAGTCAACGAAAAATATCGTATTCCAGCCACCTTAACCTTATTAGAAAATCAAGAAGTTTTTGAGTTACCTCATTCGCACGAAAGAAGTAAACCTTATAAACAATATGCAAAAGTTGCATTTCAATTTGAAGGAAACAGATACGAACTTATTGTTTTAGAACAAGCACAAAAAAGACCTGGTTTAGAAAATTATTTATTACTTCCCTTTACCGACGAAACCACCGGCAAAACAAGCTACGGCGGAGGTAGATATATTGATTTAGATAAAAGTGCTGGCACAAAAATCACCATCGATTTTAACCGTGCCTATCACCCCTACTGCGTGTACAATGACGACTATACTTGTCCCATTCCACCCAAGGAAAACAAACTCCCTTTTGCCGTAGAAGCTGGAATAAAATTAGGGGATTAAGAACTGAACCAATCCCATTAGGATCAGCATTAAGCCTATCATTTTATTTCCGTACGATTTAATTAAATATACGGTTCTAGAGGCCGAATATTTTTTCACTAAAACAATCAATAGATAATGCAATAAAAATGCACCCACACCTGTGCCAATTGCAAAGGCTGCCTGACTATAAAACCCAGCATTTACAAGATCAAAATGCTGCAAATTCATGGCAGCAATAATTCCTATCCAAAACAAAATCAATTGAGGATTGACAATGGAAACAAAAAATCCAGTAGCAAAACCAGATTTAGATTCTTTTGCATCCGATACTTTTTGTTTGGGTTTTATAAAATAGATAACTATTCCAATAACAACAAATAAACCAGCAACAACTGTGGCAAACGCCTGCAATTGGGTAGTATAAGCATCTAATTGATGCGCAAATACCAAAGCCAAAAACGAATAGATTAACTCTGGCACAGAACCTCCAATGGCTATGTCTAAGGCCTTTTTATATTGCTTGTTTAAACATACATGCAAAACACTTAGGTTAACGGGACCCGGTTGCATGGAGCCAAAAAAACTGGTGACAGTTGCAAATAAAAAATAGGCTAAAATCATACTTCCAAAGATTGTGTTTTTAATGCTTTGTAAAAAGACTTAATAGAAATAAATTTAAATCCGCGCTGCTTATTTTCTAAAGCTATTTCATAAATCAAAAATACATGATGAAAAAGTGCTTTATAGGCTGCCCTAAGAGAATATTTCGGCTGATAAATATGCGCAGGCTCTGAGCTAATGCCATTTAATTCAAGAATACGTATATTCTTGCCACTTAATAAGTCATCTAGGGACCTAACTTTTAAATCATATCTACCAATATAAAAACCTGGAATATCTTTGCTTATGCTTCTAAAAATGTCTTCAAGTTCTGGAGAAATCAAAGATTGACCACTTAAAAATTTGGTCCCTCTGCAATGATTGCCAATAGGCTCCAATACAACAATCTCACCCTCCGCTAAAACCTCACCTAAACGAGATTCAAATTTTTTTAACAAATAATCTAATTGTAAATGTGCACGATCATTGGCATAAATAAGGGTATTTAAGGTTGATTTTCCATCTCCCACCACTTGTAAAAACTCCTTTTGCACAATAGAACTAATACCAAATTTATTGCTCATTGGGTATTGATAAAACAACACACCTAATTCAATAGGGTAATCTATAAACTCCTGACAAATGGCAGAATCTCTATTTTTAGATAAATATTGAGTGAGTTCATCCACATTTTCAATTTTCTCAACTTGTTTGCCTCGTTCACCAATATCAGGCTTTACAATAATTGGGTAATCCATATTTGCTTTTTTCAAGCTTTTTAGCACTTCAAAAACATCTGCATTTTCAGGAATAAATATCGAATGAGGAAGATAAACCGGGTCAATTTTCTGAAGAATATCTGATTTACTTTCCCCTTTAATTCCACCTAAGAAAATCCCAGGATTAGCTAGGGTGAAAAAGGTGAATGATTTAGCTCTAATGGATAAATAACAGATATAAATGAAGACAGGAAAATAAAGGATGTAAACAGGCCAAAACTCAAAATAAATAATTTTCTGCAACCAAAAAGGCAAATGAATTTTCGATTTAACAAAACTCATCATTGCCTTTTCAAATTAGATTTACCTAAATCACTCAATACTGTTTTTTGAAGCAATACATCCTCGTGATAAAATGAAAATTGTTCATCCTTACTTTCAATACAGCTTACACTTATGGTTTGAACACCATTTGCATTTAGGGAAAGTTTAATTGAAGGTTGAACAACACCTTCACCTCCAAAATGATGAAATTGAAGCAAATCTTCAACATTAATTTCATCATGGTTCATTAGAAAAGTTCTGAATAGCTCCTCCCTTTTTAACCTCAGTTCTTCATTGTAAAGGGTTACCGACGACCAGATATGGGATTTAGAAGGATCTAATTCCATCTGATAAATATTCTCCCCATCCCACCTCAATTCTGTAATGCCTTTTCCATCAGAAATTGCGACCAATGTGAAGGGTTCAATCCCTTTAAAATTATACATCTGAGCAAAAACTTTAGGGTCGTTAAAATCAAAAAAATCCAACAACACCAAACCCCTACTTCTAAGATATGGAGGTTCAGAAACATGCTTAGTAAATGCCCCATTTAATAAACATAAGGCATATCCATTATCAGCAACCGCAAGCCAAGTTCCGCCAGCAGTAGCATCCTTGGGGTATAAGACCTTTACCAAACCATGAGAATAAACACCAGGATCATTTACCCTATTTCTGTTAATATTCTCATCGCGATTCGATGTTAAGAAATAGCCAGAATCTGCTTTAGGAAGGTAAGTTAGGGTGCACATTTTCTTTAATATAATTTTGTGTGGAGTAAGCTACACCAAAATTTTCAGGTAAGCTTACGTTTAAAAAATAATGACTTAGGCATATTTTTATGATTGCCATATGATGTATTGCATGCTCAATATTATAAGCCAATTCTCTACCCAGACTGGTATTTACTTTTACACTCTCACCAAAATTCCCAAGCAAATTTAAGGGCAGATCACTTTCCAAATCCCTTAATTTAACAGAAATTTCATTGGCAAAATAACAAGCAAAAACTGGGTCGCTCTCTATTTGTAAATTCCTTTTTCGTTGATCATAATTTACTTCATTCAGTGCAATTCCATTAAGCAATTCATCATAAAGTTCATAAACATGCCTAATATGCTTTCCAATGGTGTTACTATCTAACAATTCCAGCGGCATGGAGTAATCTTTTTCATTCAATTGCAAAGTAACATCATGCAATTGTTGTAACATTTCAATAGAAACAGTAGCAAGTTGTTTAATCATTTTTCTGCTAGCTTTAAATTTACTTTTACCTTAATCCTATCTGCCATTATAATACTGCTTCCTCCCAATCCGAAATCCAAGCGATTCACACTAAATTCTCCAAACATTTCTCCCCCATTAGGCCCCTCCATAAATGTAAAAGGAACCACAATCTCTTTACTAATTCCCTTCATGGTTAAGACAAAATATCCTTTAAACCCAATTTCACTAAGCCCAAAAAATTTCGATTCCATTAAAATCTCAGGATATGCGCTAGCATCAAAATATTCCGTTTTCTTTAAATGCTTATTGCGTGCTTCAATTCCTGTATTTAACTCCTTAACCTGAACCGAAACACTTATACGCGCCCCTTTAATGGTGTTCTTATCAAACCTTATTGATCCAGCCACCTTTCCAAAATTTCCATTGACGGTAAGGCCAGCATTTTTAATCTCAAAATTTACTTCAGAATCAACTATGCGCCATTCACGTTGTGCCTGGACTAAAAAAGGAAACAACAACAAAAGCCCTAAAACTAATTTAGCCATATTTACTTCCTAAAGGGTGAATAACTTATCCCTATCATTCCTTGCAGCGATTTATTTCTAAATCTGTCGTTGTTTAAATACAAATCATTATTTGTGGTATACTCCGTAAAAATAAATGTGGCACCTGCTTTTAATGCCCATTTTTGACTAAACCAATACTTGAGCAATATCTCAGAATTTAATGAACCAATATCATTTTCACTTGTTAATAAAACATTAAAGCTTGTTGGTTTAGCATTTTGGTCTATCTCCTGGTTTGGAGAAGCCAACCTTTTACTGCTGTTATACTTAGCCATTTGCTCTGCCCCAAATGAAAGTCCTAATGCATCAATATTAAATTCTATCATCAATTTTGGATTCAATTGATAGTTTAAATGAATAGCCAAGTTCAATGAATTAACTAAATATTTATCCATTGAAATAGTATCTAAATTCTCGAGAATGGTTTCAGAAAAAATCACTCCAATTCCTGTTTTACCACTTGTTAGTTTTGCAGGTGCAGTTGTAAAATCAGTATTTCGCCCAAAACTTGAATTAAACCTCACACCATAGCCAATACTAAATCTCTTATTCTTTCCAATCCCATGCAGGTGACTCCAATTAATGGCAGCAACAGATTGCGTTCCACTTGTTGAAAAAGTTAAATCATAGTAATTATTCTCTTTTAAATATTGAGCATCAGCCTTGCTAAAAAACCCAAGTATCACCATCCAAAAAAGACAAATTTTTATAAAAAACTTCATCATGTTATTTAAATAAATTCTTAATCAAAGGAATCTCCGTTCTGCGTTTCCATGCAAGCCAAGCACTTCCCATAAAAACAAGAAGTGCCAAATAAAATAAGGTGCCACCATCGCCCTTTACTTCAATTCCTAAAACAGTAAGATGCGACACCAAAGCGCCAGCAATTACGCCCAAAGCTAATGCAGCTCCTATTCCAATAGTGGAAGGCAACAAAACAAGCACTGCGGCAATTAGCTCTGCAACTCCAGATCCAATGCGACCAACAGGCTCTATTCCAAGAGTTGAAAAAATATAAACCGATTCTTCTGCTCCGGTAAATTTGAAGAAAAGTGTTTGCAATAAAATTCCTGCTACCACTAATCTTACTAAGGTTTCAAAATTAAATTTCATGATATTATTGTTTGATTATTTTTCTTGTCGACCATTTCTCATCTTCACCAATTTGAATAAAATAAACCCCTTTCGTTAATCCACTCAAATCAATACTTCCTCCCCTAAAATCTGTTCTACTTAAAACAATTATACCTGTTATATCTATTAATTTAAGCTCAAGGGTTGAGCTACTTTTTAAAGAAATATTCACCTCACTACTACTGGGGTTTGGAAAGACCTCAAATGAACCACTCTCTATATTTTCAAGCCCATTTGCTATACTTAATAAATTAGAATTTTCGGTCTGAACCAACGCCTTATCCGACTCCTTATTAAGGATGGCCACTGCATAAAGTTGATTATCTTTCCAAGCCGCATCTTTTAATATGGAGGCAGCATATACAATAGAATCACCCAAACTACCTGATAGTGTGAATGGCATTCCATTGGTCGCAAAAAAACTCTTCCTAAATACATCATGATGTACATTCTCACCATTAGGTGCGTTAAACGAAATTTCCTTTTCTACCAATGCTAAAAACAACCTTGTATCTCCTATAGTATGCGCTGCTTTATTGGTAATAGATACCAATACTTCTAAGGAGTCTTTTCCTTGAGCATGCAGCCACAAATCAATTTGAACTGGAGTAGTTTTTGCAAGAAAGGGATCAAACAAACTGCTAGCTGAATAATTTGCTGTGCTGGCAATTACTGAACCTTGAATGACTAATCTGGGTGTACCACCAAACACTCCATAATACTTGGTTCTGTCATCGTTCTCTACCTTATTTTGCTTGCTAAAAAAACAGGAAGCATAGGGAGCACTAGGATGATAGGCTATATGCCTTACTTCTGGGTGCTGACCTAAATTTGTGTAAAATCCAGGATTACGACTACCGCAAACACTGCAATTGGTATTGGTAAAATGCTCCACAATGACGTTTTGCTTGACCTGAGCCAAGGATATTTCTGACATTACCATCAGAAGGATTGAAAGACTTAATTTGATGTATTTCATTTTTTACTATTAATTTTTATCCAGTTTTTGTCGGCCTCAATTTTCAAATGCTTCTCATCTTCGTTCCACTTATTCAAGGTATTGTTGATGAAACTATAATAGAATAAATACAATTTGCCTTCTACTATTTTAAACTTGCTTGGGTCAATTTCTACTTTCTCCCCATACGCTCCCATGGCATATGCGCACCAGCCGCCGTAGCTTGGTTCAAACCGTTCTGGACTTGCCTTAAACTTTTCTAGATGAGTTTGTGAAATAAACTCGTAGCGTATTCCCTTGTAAAAAAAAAAGATAGAAGAACTACCCTTTTGGGCCTTGCCTTCAAAATAACTAACGGGATCATAACCTTGTAAGGCTAACCCATACTTATCAATATTAAAATGAACTTTCCTTTCATTAGTATTGGTTTGTCCAAAAGAATATTGGGCAAAAACCAAAAAGGAAATTATTAAAATAGCTCTCATCTTTGTTTTCATTTTAAATGAGTAGCCAAACGCACAAATTCCTTACATAAAATTAAAAAAAAACTTAAACTATTAACCTAAACTATTGTCTATCAAAATATTATTTATCTATTCGCGCTTTAATTTTTTCCTTTAACTCATTCACAAAAACCATGTTTGACTCATCAGCTAATGTTTTTTTGAAAGAGTTATTCAAGACCAAACTTTGGTTTTGATAGGTGGCACAAACCTTACATAAAATCAAATGAAATTTTAATTTAACCTGTTGGTTCAGACCAATTCTTGTCTCAAATTTTTTATCCACTAGATAGGTGGCTTCCTTACAATTTATCATTAATCCCATAGCTTAACTTTCCCACGATTTTTCAATACATTTTCGCATCAATAATTTTGAGCGGTGTATCAATTGCCAATAATTAGTATCACTTAAATTCAATTCCTGACAAATATCTTTTGCATCCTTTTGAAAAATAAATTTTTGAAACAATATATCACGCCAATTAGAGGGCAATTGTGACAAGCAAGCTTCGAAAATTTTGATGAAACTCGGATTGTCTAATAAATGAGCATCTTCATGCCATTGTCCAAAGGTCTCCTGCTTTTTCCAATGGCCATCTTCAGCAAACAAATCATCAGAAAATTGATCTGCTTGTAATTCAGTTAAGCTAAACTTACTAGTTAATCTAAATTGAGCGTGTATCTTATTATTTAAAATTCCCAATAACCATGTTAACGGCTTACTATCTTCTCTAAAATTTTCATACGTCTCAAAGGCAACTATAAAGGTGTCCTGAACCAAATCTTGAGCCAAAGATTTATCTTTGAGCTTAAACATTGCCCATTGCAAAAGCTTTGCTGTATATGCATCAACCCAATTAGAAATTGTTTTGCCTTTATCCATGTCCAGCATTTAACATTGTTGCAACAAAATGGTTTTACTTATACAAAGAAAACACCAATCTACCATCTAAAATAAAGGCCTTTTGTAAGTCAGAATTAAGGTTCACACCTAGCATAAATCTCCTGCTTAATTTATAATTGATACCCCACCTATGGTAAAACCTACTCAACACGTCTTTAGGTACATCCTTATAAACATAAACACCTAATTGCTGACTAAATATCATTCGGTTGAATAAGAACTCATGGCCAAGCAAAACCCCTATTAATCTATGGTCCAAATTTAAATTATAGGTAAAAATAGAGGTATCTAAATCGGCCCTAACACTTTTGTCTATAATCCCCTCAACACCCAAGGTAAAAGCATGTATAGGATGTACTTGGTAAGATGCTTGTGCATTTAATCCATATGCCCAAAAACGTCTATCTCTTTGTGTAGGTAAAGACTTATTGCATAAGAAAACAGCCATATCAAAACGCCAAGGCTCCTTATAAAAAAGTTGTTTACCCAAAGGTACTTTTTTGGCAGAAAGTTGATACTCCAAACCAAGGCCAATATTAGGATAGTTCATCCCGGTATTGGGGTTCTTGGTATTGCCATTTGAGAAATGAGAATAGGTAGCATTCATCATCATCTGCAACTTATTGCTCAAGGCAAAATTAAAGCTCATGCCTAAGCCCAAATAACCATTGATATGCGAGCTATAAGCATCATTTTCTGGGTTGCTTACTGGGTTATACGGATTGCTCCCATAGTTTATTCCACCTGCCGCTCTTAATCGCCATGAAACCTTTTTTCGCTCTATTAAAAAGGGCTCCAAAAAATAAAATAAATTGGCAGCCTCGCCCAAATCTGCATGCGAAAATTTTACATATTGAAAACTAAATCCAGAATTGTAATGCCTATGCGCATACTGGTAGGCCATATCATCTTTTCTATATCTGTTTAAATCTATTTGTATGCCTGAACCAATTACGCCTTTGTATTGGGCTATGGCCTTGCTGTGTGCGTAGAGCCATGCATGCAACACTTGCCCAGAAACGGTATAAGTTACTTCCTTTTGCGGCTTATCTTGCGCCTTTACCATGCCTTGGTTCAGACCGAAAAAAGCGATAAAAACAAGCAATTTCCTCATGCAGACTTAGATTGCATAAAATAGAAAACTGGCACTCCCAATAACACAATTCCCAATCCCGATAGGCTATAATCTGGCTTGTAAATCAACAAACTTACACAAATGGTAATGGCCAAAATAATATAAATAGCGGGCACCAAAGGATAAGCAAAAACCTTGTAAGGCCTTGCCAATTCGGGTTGCTTATGGCGTAAAACAAACACGCCTGCAACTGTTAAAATATAAAACAACAACACCGCAAACACCACATAGTCTAACAAATCTCCATACGAACCACTTAGGGTTAAAATGCTTGTCCAAATGCCTTGCATCACCAATGCTTTTTGGGGCGAATCGTTCTTGTTTAAATGTGCTGCCGATTTTAAAAATGCGCCATGTTGTGCCATGGCATAATAAACCCTCGCACCACTTAAGGTTAAGCCATTGATACAACCAAACGTTGAAATCATAATAACCACAGCCATTAGAATAGCGCCTGTTTCGCCAAAAACAGTGTTCATTAAAACCGTGCCCACCCTATCAAATTCTGCCCCTTCAATTTGATTAACAGATAGCGCCTTCACATAAATAATATTGCAAAAAATATAGAGCAAGGTTACACTGCCCGTTCCTAAAATTAGAGCGCGTGGCAAATTCTTTTCTGGGTGCTCAATCTCACCTGCTGTAAAGGTGATATTATTCCATGCATCGCTAGAAAATATGGAGCCAACAAGGGCTGCGGCAAACAAACCTATGCCCAATCCTTTTAAACTCAACCGCTCATTGCTCCACTCCCATTGGGTTATATCGCTGTTTACAATAAAATATACTCCCGCTATTATCACAAAAACCAAGGCCAATATTTTACTAATGGTAAACACATTTTGTAGAAAAGCACCAGATTTAACCGACCTAAAATTACTGAGGGTAAGTAACCAAATAACCACAATACCTAGCAATTGAACACTGCTTAAATGAAATCCTCCTATCTGAACCAATACATTTTTTTCTGAAATTATAGGAAACAAAACACCCGTAAATTTAGCAAAGGCAACCGCCACTGCAGCAATGGTTCCAGTTTGTATCACCGTAAAAAGTGTCCAACCATACAAAAAGCCAAATAGCTTGCCATAAGCTTCTTTTAAATAGATGTATTGTCCGCCCGCCTTAGGCATGGCCGCTCCCAACTCAGCATAACTTAGGGCACCAAACAAGGTGAGCACGCCAGTAATAAGCCAAGCCATAATTAAGTTCTCAACACTGCCTAGGTCGCGCAGCATGCCGGCCGACACAATAAAGATTCCACTTCCAATCATGCTGCCCACCACTATCATGGTGCTGTCTAGCAAATTCAATTTTTTCTTCATGCTTTGGCTTGGTTTGCTGCAATAATTTGTTCTACATAAGGTATCCAATTTTCATTGGGTTCAATCAAAATCCCCTTTACTCCTGCACCTTCTCCACATACCACATCTCTCTCCTTATCACCAATAAAATAAGACAATGCGGGGTCTATGCCATGCTTGCTCAAGGCCTTCTCCACCAAAAGGGATTCGGGCTTTCTACACAAACATTCGCCAAAATTTGGATGGTGCGGACAAAAATAGATATCTGCAAACTTGATGCCCGAAGGCTCCAATTCGTCCTCCATATACTGATGCATTTTATGCAAAGTATCCAAAGAATAGAGCCCTTTTGCCAATCCACCTTGGTTGGTAATAATGATTAAAAGATAGCCTGCATCGCTCAATAATTTTAAACCATGTAGCACATGATGTAAAATTTCAAAATCTTCAAAACGCTGAATATAATCCCCTACTTCCTTGTTGATCACGCCATCACGGTCGAGGAACACACACTTTTTTCCCTTGTTCATACCCGCTAATTAAGCAATTATTCGCATAATATTGAAAATTTGCCGTTGAAAACTTAAGTTTGAAACCCTTGTCGAAAAAAATTGTCATCATACCAACCTATAACGAACGCGAGAATATCGAGGATATTCTACGTGCCGTTTTCTCCTTGCACCAAAGTTTTGATGTATTGGTGGTGGACGATAATTCTCCTGATGGTACCGGAAAAATTGTGAAACAATTGCAGGAACATGAATACAAACTCAACCTGCATTTATTAGAAAGAAAAGTCAAAAACGGACTAGGTACTGCCTATATAGATGGTTTTAAATGGTGTCTGAACCAAGGATACGAATACATCTTTGAAATGGATGCAGATTTTTCGCATAACCCTAACGACTTGCCTAGGCTGTTTGAAGCCCTGTTCGAAGGTGCAGAGGTAGCCATTGGTTCAAGGTATAAAACAGGAGTAAATGTGGTAAACTGGCCCATGAGTCGGGTAATGATGAGCTATTTTGCCTCTGCCTACGTTCGCTATATAACTGGCATGAGCATTCGCGATACCACCGCTGGATTTGTTGGTTACAAAAGTCGGGTTTTAAAACATATTCACCTCGACGATATTAAATTTAGAGGCTATGCCTTCCAAATTGAAATGAAATTTACGGCCTGGAAACATGGCTTTGTCATAGAAGAGGTGCCTATTATTTTTACAGACCGAACCAAGGGTGAATCAAAAATTACCAAAGGAATTATCCAAGAAGCCGTGGGCGGCGTAATAAGCATGAAACTCAAATCATTCTTTAAAAAATACGCTCCATACAAGGGTTAAGTCATTTTAGCACAATTTCTTCGCCAGTTTTACCATTTTTGAAACGCCAATTTCCAACCTAATTGTTATCTTCGCGCCCATGAGTTTTCCAATTATAGCACCCTCGGTACTTTCGGCAGATTTTGCCAACTTAGGCCGTGATATTGAAATGATTAATCAGAGTGAGGCCGATTGGTTTCACGT
>JBILVK010000177.1:0-4614 GCA_044370475.1 Bacteroidia bacterium | reverse complement strand
TTGCTCAGCAAAAGATTTTTCAACCACAACTCTGGCTAAGGTTTCAAATCGAGGAAACTTTTTAAATAGTTCCTGAGCCTTTTTTTCGTTGCCGATAACTAATGAAGTTTCTTCCATACAAACCAAATTATGAAATGATGGTGTATTTTGTGTTAGACCATTCAATGAAATAACCCATTGTCCTTCGGTAAAAAAATTGGTTGTTTTTTCCTCTCCGTCAATCACGCAATATTGTCGTAGGCATCCTTCTAGAATAAAATAAGTGTCAATTGAAGTTTGACCCTCTTTAATTAAAAAGGTGTTTTTCTTGAGATTGGTTACCACCATTCCTTCTTCCAATGCTTTCGCTTCGTCTTGGGTAAGAGTAGTAATTTGAGAAAAGTATTTTACGATTGTATTTTCCATGCATGGTCTGTCTTTTAAGCTGCCGCATAACGTTTCGCCTACAAGAAGTTGGCGGCTTTCAGCACGAATATAGTTGCGGTGTACCAAATTTTCAATATCCACAAATGTGTCAGCGTACATTAGAACCGCCAATTTCTTGTAGGTGCTGTTGCACTAAACCCCGCTATCGCGTGGGGCCCTTCAACTATATCAAGAACCTCCATTCAAATATACTAAAATAGTTGAAGAGTTGTAGCTTCCTTAATGGAAATACAAAACAATTTATCGGCCATCAATGAAATCACATTGTTGGCAAAAGCTTGCAGGGATATTGGAGGCTTTGAACCTTTGTACCGACGTTTTGAACGCAGGATGCAGATTCAGAAAAGGAGTGAGAGTACCAAGAAGAATTACGCGCTTCATATAGCGCAGATTGCGTTGCATTTTGGTTGCTTGCCCACAATTTTAGAAGTAGATCAGATTGAAGATTACCTACAAGGTTTAATCCTAAAAGGCACACCCAGCGATTCGTATTTTAAACATACGGTTTATGGCTTAAGGTACTTGTTTCGTTTAGAGGGCTTGAATGACAAACGCATTGAGCTGCCAAAAATTAAACACGACAAAAAACTACCGATTGTTTTGGGCAGAGATGAGGTAAGAGCGCTCATTAAACATGCTGATCTTTTAAAACACAAGTTATTGGTGGGCTTACTCTATGGCTGTGGACTGCGTTGTGGTGAGGTTAGAGCCATCCGTTTGCGCGATATTGATCTCAGCAGAGCCATGCTGCTTGTGCGTAAAACAAAAGGCAATTACGACCGCTATGTGCCATTGGGCGAGATGCTAGTAAGAGGCATACAAAAACATATAGAAAGCACCGGTGCAACAGATTATTTGTTTACGGGCTCAGATTTTGATAGCCGCTATTCTCAGCGCGGCGTGCAATGGGTAATCAAAACATTAGCAAAAAAGGCAGGCATCAGAAAGGATATGACCACACATACCCTGCGCCATACTTATGCCACACACCTGCTAGAAGATGGATTGGATATCGTGTCGATCAAAGAGCTTTTGGGTCATGCCAACATAGAAACTACCATGATCTATTTGCACATTGCCAAAACGGGTCGCAAAGCGCCCTTCTGCCCTTTGGATAAGTTGTACGATCAAGAGTAAGCAATGATGCAACCCACTTTTGAACTGGCGCAAGTACTCCGAGCGCATTGGAAAACTATTGAGCAAAGTGTAGCAAATAAACAACTCAACACTTGGCAACTTCGCACCTTATCTGCTATGGCAAAATGCCGTACTCAAGCATTGGGCGGACATATAGACGGCTGCACCAATTGCGGAAAACTGCGCATCAGTTACAACAGTTGCCGCAATAGGCATTGTCCCAAATGCCAGGGCAATGAGCGCGAGAAGTGGATACAAGCTAGGCAAGAAGAGTTACTACCTGTTGGTTATTTTCATGTAGTATTTACACTTCCAAGTGAGCTCAATGCACTTTGTAGGCAATATCCAACCATATTGTATGCCAGCTTGTTTGATGCAGCATGGGATACGCTCAACACCTTTGCTAAAGACCCAAAACACTTGGGAGCAAGAACGGGTATGGTCAGCATTTTGCATACATGGGGACAGCAGCTTACGCTGCATCCCCATTTGCATTGCATTGTGCCAGCAGGTGGCTTAACAAAAAGTGGACAATGGAAACACAGCAATAAGAAGGGTGAATTTTTGTTCAATGTAAAAGCAATGAGTCCTATGTTTAGAGGTAAATTCTTTAACCACTTGCGCAAACGTATGGCTGATCCAAAACAGAACAAGGGTAAAGTAATAAAGATATCCAAGCAGGTAAGAGATGCGTGTTTTTCAAAGAGCTGGGTGGTGTATGCTAAGGCTCCATTTAGTGGAATAAATAGTGTGGTAGAATACCTTGGAAGGTATACACATAAAGTGGCTGTAAGTAATCACCGTATCTTAAATATTGATGAACAAAATGATACTGTTACCATCAAATACAAAGACTACCACGATGGCGATAAAACCAAACCACTTGTTCTACCCACGCAAGAATTTATCCATCGTTTTAGTTTACATATATTACCCAAATCCTTTGTTCGTATTAGGCATTACGGCATATTGAGTAGCACAGCAAAAGGCAAAGCCATTGCAAAAATCAGACAGCAGTTACCTGCCAAAAAAGCATTGGTTGTTAAAACACAGGCAAAAGAATACAACCCATTAGTGTGCCCTTGTTGTAAAAAAGAAACCATGGTAAGGCAATTAAATTTTGATCTAAGAGGACCACCACAAAACTGGAAAACTTTGTTAAAACAGAGAATACAACTGATGAAAACGTGTTAAGTAAATTGCTACAAGATGGCGGCCTGGCGAAGCTTTGTGCTTACTTAAGAAAAAGATGAAACAGCGGCAATAAAGTTTAATGAATATAAGGAAACGATAAAATTGTTCTCATCAAAAAGCGGAATTTAGAGAAGTTGTTCAACTTCAAAACGCAAAATATTAGAAGTGCGTTAATTAAATTTTGACCCAAAATGCATAGGATATAAATCGGCCGAATGGCCCCACGCAACATCGGTGTTCCGTGCAACATCAGGTTCATTGTTGGCTCTTCGAGGCCAACGAAACCTTAGCTGTTAGGTGCTGGCGTATGAACTCCAACAACACTTTTAATACTATACTATTTTAAAATTTTAATATAAAGCAAATTAAATTTAAAACAAGAATTAGTAACGTGATTAGATGAGCAACAAATATTGAATGGAGTGCTTTGGGCTTATAAGCATTATTTGGTAAACTATTGGCAACATTTACATTTTTAACTTGTTGTATATAAACCAATACAATAGATAATACAAGTATCGTTAATGCAGAAATAATTGAATCTGAATAATGCAATATTATATTTGCAATGATGCCCACTATCTGTAAGAGACAGAAAATAGGCGTAATTTTATAAAACAGTTTTTTCTTTCTTCCTATATAGAATTCAACTGCTTTAGCAATTTTGTCATTTATAGAATTAGTATTTTTAGCAAATGCAACAGGCAAATCAATTAATAACAATTCGCCTAATATTAAAGTGGCTAGATATGTCCAACTTACGCAAAAGATTATTTCAAAGTAATACATGGTAAATTAATTAAATGGTGAATTAAGCTAAGCTATATATAAATATTGATTCCAATACTCTTCTTTATCTATGGCATTGAGTGTAAATTTAGCAACATCCATAAATCGTGATTGCGTCCAGACTAAAGAATTATGCACAACCAAGTCTTTTGATAACTCTCCTTCTATCAACCCCATTGCGCCTGGCAAAGTTACCATTACCTGTATATCATTCTTTTTATATTTTTCTTCGAAAATATCAAAAGTTCTTTCATGATCTTTAAGCGAGCCTATAGCCCCGCTTAAATGACCTAAAGTATTTCGCATTAGCCATACACTCAATATCTTATTACTATTTGGTAAATAATTTAAAGCCCCTGCTTGATAGATTAGTTTTTTTACTCCAGTTTCTTTCATTGCTGTATATAAGAACGTTGCAAAACTATACATTAACCTACTTTCTTTTGATTTTAAAGAACTCCCCATACATATTACTATATCAGAACCAGTTATTGTTTCCTTTATCGCATTAAAGTTCGAAAAATCTCCTTGGATAATCTCTAAATTGGAATGCTTTTCAAAATTCAATACTTTGTTTCTAGCCATAAGCCTCACTTTATAGCCCTTTTCAAGAGCCATTTTTTGAAAGTGTTTACCAGTATTTCCTGTACCACCAAATATGGCTAACGTTTTATTTTCGTGCATATTAAAAAGAGTTTAATAATTATTATTTAAATTCATTAATTTTTCGGTTCTACTTTAAATGTGCTGCAAATGCGTTGGCTCGTGTGTCGGCTTGCAGCTCTTTTGATTTTAAGAAAGTTGCCATTTTTTTCACTGTTTTTTTGTCGGTTTATGGTTAGCACTGTCTGTTACGCTTGCACCTAACGGTTTCGGGCTTGGCGAAGGTGGCGATTTTCACCACAAATGTTGATGCGGAGAACCAATGTTTGATTAACCACAAATGTTTCTGCGGAGCACTGAACCGCCACTTTTGCCAAACCCGTGTGTGTGCCCTGACGAAGATAGGGAAATGATGGGAGAAGGCCTCCCGATAATTTTGGTTGGACAATATTATCAAACCGCCCG
>JBILVK010000063.1:0-16052 GCA_044370475.1 Bacteroidia bacterium | reverse complement strand
ATTTGATGGGAATGCCAATGATGAAAGTGGCAATAATAACAATGGAACATTTATAAAAGCTACACCAACCAATGATAGGCTTGGAAATCCAAACAGCGCCTACAGTTTTAATGGGAATGCAAAACAGTATATTATGTGTACCAATGCAAATTTACCCATGGGAAGCTCTGCTAGAACCATTTCCATGTGGATGAATTATGCTGGTGTAGTTGCAAGTGGAGAATCTTTAACAGCCTTAGGATATGGTCAGCAAACAGATGGAAATAGCTCTATGGTTGGATTGTATCAAGGTAAGGTTAGGTTTATGACTTGGGCCTATGATTTTGATGTTAATTATAATTACGTAAGCAATACTTGGATGCATGTTGCAGTAACTTATGATGGCACTACAGCTAAAATGTATGTGAATGGAAATATAATTGGTTCGGGCAATTATAGCAATTGGAACACACTTGCTTCATCTAAGTTTTTTATTGGAACTAGGCCAGATTCACTCAATAGCTTTTTCAATGGAAAATTAGATAATATTGGAATTTGGAATAGGGCACTTACAGCTTCAGAGGTAAGTACTGTTTACCAAGAAAAGCTTCCTGATCCATTGCCATCTTATTTGCCACAAACGGGTTTATTGGCATGGTTCCCATTTAATGGGAATGCCAATGATGAAAGTGGAAATGGAAATGATGCGGTAGCAAACACCGCGCAACTTACTACTGATGTAAAAGGGAATACCAATAAAGCGTATCAATTTGATGCATCTTTAGGTCAGTATATTAAGTGTACCAATGTGAACATGCCTAAGCTTAAATCTAACCGTACATTTAGTATGTGGCTTAAGCCAGATGCAGCTATTACTTCTGCAGAAACCATGACCTCTTTTGGATATGGGGCTCAAGTTTCTGGGGCTGCTCAGATGCTGGGTTTATGGCAGGGTAAGCACAGGTATATGAGTTGGGGCAGCGACCTTGATATTATGATAAATTACAATACCAGCAATTGGTATCATTTTGTTTCCACTTATGATGGAATAAAGGCAAAGGTTTATTTAAATGGAGTGGCCTTAGATTCTGCTCAAATGTCGGCATGGAATACAGCAAATTCAACCTATTTATTTATTGGAACAAGACCAGATGCCCTTAACAGTTTTTTCAATGGAAAGATAGATGATATTGGTGTTTGGGGGCGTGTATTAAACCAAGCTGAAATTAGTCAGTTGTATAATGGTCCGCTTTCTTATACACATGAGTTAAAAGCAAAGGAGAATTTTAGGTTATATCCTAATCCAACCAAGGATTTTGTGACCATTGAAATTAGCAAGAATTTGAGCAATAGTGAGGCACAAGTATTTAATTTGGCTGGACAATTGGTATTACAAGACTATTTAAATGAGCATATGCAATTGGACTTACAAAGTTTGCCAAAGGGCTTGTATTTTTTGCGATTCAAGGATTTGGATCAGCCCGGAATAAAAATTGTAAAAGAGTAGCAAGAAAGGTTGGGTTTAGCGCCCAGCCTTTTTTTATGTCCGTTTTAATGGCAAATCCTTGGTATCTTTGAAGGCTTTTCATTAATTTGCACGTAGATGGTGGAGATAATTTTAGGATATTATGCAATGTAAAATTTGTGGAACAATTGCTGAACCGATTTTCCGGCATCAGGTTTTGGGGAAATATGATGTGGCATATTACCGATGTGGGTCTTGTTATTTTATACAAACTGAAAAGCCCTATTGGATTGAGGAAGCTTACAAAAATGCTTTAAACCCAGAGGATACAGGCTTGTTTAAGCGCAATGAAGATTTTAGGGCAAAGACTTCTGCTTTGATTTATTTTTTATTGGGCAAGGGTAAAAAGTTTGTTGATTTTGCGGGTGGTTATGGAATTTTTACTCGTATGATGCGTGATGTGGGATTCGATTTTTATTGGTCGGATAAGTATGCCAACAATTTGATGTCGAAAGGCTTTGAGGCCAAGCCAGGTGAGCAATTTGAGGCTGTTACAGCCTTTGAAGTTTTTGAGCACATGGTAGAGCCACATGATGATATTCGGGAGATTTTGGCTGTTTCAAATACCATTATTTTTTCAACTATATTGGTTCAGACCGAAACTCCTAAACAAGATTGGTGGTACTATGGATTTAACCATGGGCAACACGTTTCTTTATACTCTGAAAAATCTTTGCAGGTTATTGCAGAAAAATACGGTTTGAACCTATACACCAATCACCTGAGTTTTCATATGTTGAGTAAGAAGAAGATAAGTCCGTTTGTATTTAATTTGATGATGAAATTATCTAAGTACGGATTATTTGTGCTTATAAACATGAGGATGCAAAGCAGAACAGATGCGGATGCGCGGTTTTTATTAAAGAATGGAATATGAGCGATCAAACCAAATTAGACGATTATTTTAAGCATAGAACGATAAGCGATGAATCTTATGGAGCGTATAAAATTCCGCGTTATTTGATTCCCTTTTTGCCTGCCAATAAAGATGCAAGAATCTTGGATGTGGGTTGTGGAATGGGCCAGTTTTTAGGTGCTATGCGTGAGTTGGGTTATACCAATTTACATGGTATTGATATTAACAGTGAAGCTTTGGATGCCTGTAAAAAGAAGGGTCTACAGGTAAGTAAGATATCTGATACAAGAGAATTTGTGGTTGAAGAAGCTGAGAAATTTGACTGGATTATTATGAGTCATGTTTTGGAGCATATAGAGAAAGATTGGGTGATAGATACTTTAAAACATATTCGCGAAAAGTTGATGTCGAAAGACGGTTCGTTTGCCTTGATGGTTCCTAATGGACAATCGTTTACGGGGACTTATTGGCGCTATGAGGACTTTACGCATCATACAGTATTTACGGCAGGGAGTTGCTTGTATGTATTGCGTGCAGCAGGTTTTGGTTCGATCCAATTTATGGATGCAGATGGCACTTCGCAAATGTCTTTTTGGAAGAAGTGTATTATTAAATTTTTGATTGCTTGTTATAAGAAACGTGAAGATTTTTGGGGATTGGTTTTGCAGACTTCCTATCATAAACCTAGTCCGCGCATTTATTCATTTGAATTGAAAGTGCTCAGTAGAAATTAGCGCATTTTTGCCCGTTTTTTTAATCTAAATTTAAGATTTTTGCCATTTTTTCCTTTAATTTTCATCAAAAGGCAATCTTTTTTGTGTCTGGTTTTGAATTTGTTGTCTTTTGAGTAAATTTGATGAAGCCCAAATTATTTATCGGGGCAATTGTCAAATAATTAAAGGATATGCGTAGATTATTACTGTTATTTATATTTTCAATTTTATCATTATTTAGTGTAAAAGCTCAGTTTTTTAACTGGGGATTGAGCGCTGGAAATACAGCATCTGATATGACGCGTTCTGTTACAACAGATGCTCAGGGTAATGTATATAAATTGATTATTTACACAGGCACATTAACTATTGATAGTGCTGGAACTCCCGTTACCATTGGTAATTATGGTAGCAGAGATATTGCAGTAATAAAATACAATTGCACTAAAGTATTTCAATGGGCAATTAGAATTGGTGGAACATCTAATGATGGAGGCACCTATAATGCATCTGGAATAGTTGCAGATACTTCTGGAAATATTTATATCCATACAACTATTGGTGGTAATGCAAATATAACTTCTTCTGATGGCACCAATATTATCCGAACTAATGTGGGGAGCACAGATGCTTTATTGATTAAGGCAAATAACAGTGGTGTGGTATCATGGGCATTAAGGATTGGAGGCAGTGGAGCCGATGAAAGTGGTGGTGTTGCTGTTGATGCTGAGCAAAATGTATATATTACGGGAAGTTATTCTGGAACAGCTACTTTTACTCAAACTTCTGGTGGCGGTTCTAATTGGTTTAGCTTTGGATCTTCTGATATTTATGTTGCCAAGTACAGGCCAGCAGGAACTATTGATTATATAAATAGGTCAGGCGGAAACTTAACGGATGTTGGTTTAGGAATAGATGTAGATAGTTCGGGTAGTGTTTATGTATGTGGTAATTGGGGCTGTTGTGGTAACTCATTTACAAATTTTGGAAACAACTTAGTTAATAATGGAAACTGGGGTGCGTTTTTGGCTAAGGCCGACGATGCAGGTGCTTGGTTATGGGGTGTAGGTGCTGGTTCAAATCCTACCGAAGGATTTAGTGATGTAGTAGTTGATGATATAAAAAATCAAGTATATGTTATTGGTCATTTTAATGGAAATTCTGCCTTAAACAGTAGACCTCCTGGAAGTGCGATAAATATTACTACCAATGGAGGATACGATTTAGTTCTTGCTGCCTATAATTTAAATGGATCTTTGCAGTGGACTAGAACCATGGGAGGTTCTGGAACCGAGTATGGTTATGGCGTGGACTTAGATCCAGCCTCAAACCCTATTTTTGTGGGTGAAATTAGAAGTACAACCAGCTTTGGTGGTACCCCTTTAACCCCAACAGGATCTGTAAGTGCTTTCTATGCAAAATACACCAGTGTAAATACCTTTATTGAATCGCAAACCATTGCCGCACCTAATAGTTCAAGTGCCCAAGATGTGCATGTAAGCTCTAGTGGCTTAACATACATTGCAGGTTTATTTAGAGACTCCATGATTGTTGGTTCAGACACCCTAAGAAATGGTGGATTGGATGATGGATTTGTGGTGAGAAAACAAGATACAGATACAACTATTCTTTATGCCAGCAATACCAATTTGGATTGCACTGGAGATACCACGTATTTGTATGTGTTAAATAAGTCGAAAGGTACTTTTGCTTGGTACAGAAATGATACTTTAATTGCTAATACCGTTTCTAGCAGCATTAGCGCTAGCTTGCCCGGGACTTACAAAGTTATTTCGAGTAGTAGTTGTTCTCCACCTTCTACCTCAAATGCTGTGGTAGTGCTAAGGTCGCCTTTTTACACTGCACCAAGGCTATCTGCCATCACCATTTGTAATGGAGATAGTGCAAGATTGAATGCTTCTGGTGGTGCTACTTATGCCTGGACCCCTGCTACTGCTATTTCGGATGTAAGTGTGGCAAACCCATATATTAAGCCAACCTTTAACACCAGTTATTTTTTAACCACTACTTTAAATGGATGTATTTCTAATGATACGGTTCAAGTAACGGTTCAAAACAACTGTTGTTTAACTTGTTCATCGCCATATAAGCTGAACCAAGGAGTGGTTGCGTGTTATCCATTTACTGGCAATGCAAATGATCAAAGTGGTTATGGAAATAATGCACAAGTTTTTAATGCAACATTGACACAAGACAGGTTTAATTTAAACAATAGGGCTTATCAGTTTAATGGATTTAGTTCTTATTTAGAGGTTCCCAATTCTGTTTCCTTGCAATCTCCTACCACCAATATGTCGTTTACCTTTTGGGCAAGGGTAACCAGTTGGAATTTTAGCGGAGGTGTACAGTTCAATCCAATTTTGAGTAAATCAACAAGCGGGGCTGATGCACAATACAGAGCAATGATTAGAACCAATGGCGCTTATGCCATGGTGAATTCAAAGGCATTTAATTCTACTATTGGTTCGGTAACAAATACAAACACTTGGTATTTCTTTACCATTACCGTGAGCAACGATACCTTATACTACTATAGAAATGGTGTTTTGTTAGGCAGTGCAACGGGTTCGGTTCCTTATGTTTTAAACAATACAACTCCTTTAAGAATTGGTAGAAATGATGTGAACAGCACTTCATTTTTTAGTGGAAGATTAGATGAATTAAGGATTTATGGTCGCACATTAACGGCAGCTGAAATTACCGATTTATTTAATTTAAGTAATATCAATGGTTTGCCTACCATTAATGCTGGTACAGATAAAACAATATGTAAAGATGATACCGTGCAGCTTACCACTACTGGCACTAACGGAACTTGGCTATGGTCGCCCAATTACCGCATGAGCAGTGATACTGCAAGGAGTCCGCTAAGCTTTGCAGATACATCCAACAATTATGTGGTTAGGGTAGATATTAGTGGTTGCAAAAACTATGATACAGTTAGGGTGAATGTAGTTGATTACATTCCAGATTTAGGCTCTGATAGAACAGTTTGTTCTGGTGATTCTGCCTTGCTTATTGTTGCAGGCGGAGGCAATTCTTTTAACTGGACACCCACTTATAATATTAACCCAACCAACAACGATTCTGTTTATGTATTTCCAACTGTGGATACAAGTTATATAGTTACAGCCACCTTAGGAATTTGTACGCGAAATGATACAGTTAGGGTTTCTGTTATCACACCAACATTAAATGTTGGTTCAGACAAAAATATTTGTGATGGGGATACCGCGCATTTTACAGTTACGAGCAATGGTGTGGTGAGATGGACACCTTCTCAGTTTTTAAATGACACGGTGGGTACCAATATTTATTCTTTACCAGATTCCAATATTACCTATTATGTAAATGCTTCTTACCTGGGTTGTAAGGCCTACGATACAGTTTCTGTTTCTGTGGCCAGTTTGCCTGTAGATGCTGGTCCGAACCAAGTCATTTGTTTAGGAGATACGGTGCAATTGCAAGCTTCTGGTTCTACCAATTATATATGGTTGCCAAAAGTTAATATGAGTGATTCTTCTATTGCTGATCCATTTGTTTGGCCAACTGTGCCAACCCTGTATTATGTTATTTCTTATAATACGCTCTGTTCACGTTACGATAGTGTGTTTATAGATGTGAAGCAGGCTCAAGCGAACGCGGGTTCTGATAAATCTATTTGTTTGGGAGACAGTGTGGCTATGACTGCCACTGCTTTGGGCTCACATATTTGGTCGCCTTTGCTTGGTTTAAAAGACACCACTTTGGGCACCTATGCCAAGCCAACGGTAACCACAAATTATGTTCTAAAGGCAACCAATTTCACCTGCGAAGCATACGATACAGTAAGGGTTAGTGTAAGCAATTTCTTTGTAGATGCAGGTTTAGATAAGTCCATTTGTTTGGGCGATAGTGTGCAATTGGGCGCATCTGGTGCCACAAAATATAATTGGCTTCCGTTTTATAATATGAGTGATAGTGGCATCGCAAATCCATGGGTGAAACCAGCAGGCACCACAAATTATTATGTTTTTAGTAACAATGGAATTTGTTGGAGAATGGATACCGTTCGTGTGAATGTAACTTCTTTTGCTGCAAATGCTGGACCTGATACCAGCATGTGTCTTGGGCTTTGGGTGAATTTATTGGCAACGGGTGGTGCAGGTTATGAATGGTTGAACCTAACAAATATTAGCGACAGGTTTATTCCAAATCCAACGGTTACTCCATCTGGTACCCAAGATTATTTTGTTAAAATATTTGACGGAGGCAATTGTTATATCTACGATACAGTAAATGTTGTAGTTAATAAATTCCCTAATGCTAATGCGGGTCCCGACTATAAACATTGTCCAGATGAATCTGTAACACTTTTAGGAACTGTGAGCGATTTTACACGCTTTGAATGGACGCCAGCACTTGGGTTAAATGATAAGAAGCTTTTGCAGCCCATTGCTACAGCGCCTGCCACCACCGTGTATAGATTAGAGGCTTGGAATGGGACTTGTTATAGTTCAGATGCCATGCTGGTTGAGGTTAATCCACCAGTTGTAGCTTCCTTCACTGCCAATCCAAACAGTGGTTTGGCTCCTTTATCTGTTACATTTAATAACAGTAGCAGTTATGGTTATTTTAGCACTTGGGATTTTGGGGAATTAGGAGCAGGCTCAACAGATAGAGATCCAACTTATATTTATAACAATGATGGAATCTTTACTGTAATACTTATTGCATCTGATAGTTTGGGATGTTCTGATACTACAGAAGCGAAGATTACTGTAACAACTATTGAAGCAATTTTTGCACCGAGCGCCTTTACGCCAGATGGCAATGGATTAAATGATGTGTTTGAATTTAAATACAATCCAAATAGATTTGAGTTTGTAGAAATGTCTATTTTCAACCGCTGGGGAGTAAAGGTGTTTGAAACCAAAATGCCTGGTGGTACTTGGTGGGATGGAAAGATTAATGGAGTGCCAGAGCCTCCAGGAATCTTCACCTATGTAGGTTACGCCAAAGATAAAAAAGGGAAGTCGTACGAATTAAATGGAAATATCTCTTTAGTGAGGTAATTCTTTAATCGCCTCTTGGAGTTGATGCAAAGGCAAACCACATGTTTTGCCTTTGCAAATCCAAATGGTACTTTCTGTTTTTCCTACTTCTTTACTCTGAAATAAGGGTATGTTACTAGCTTCCTTCAACACAAAAGTGAAGGTATGAAAATGAAAAGTTTTTCTAATTTCTTTTTGCCAATTTTCTGCTTCTGGTCCCGTTAAAATTACCTGTGTAAATGCACTTTCTTTCCAAGAAATAAGCTGCATCCAATTGCTAAATCCATTGGGGAATTTGCTCATTTTTTCGGCAATGGTTTGCAACATTTGCTCCTGCATGGTTTCATAAGTATTGTTCTCAAAATAGAAAGAAAGTTTGTACAAGCATTTAGCTAGAATGCTATTAGATGAAGGAATTACATCATCGTTGATTTCAATTTTTCTTGTTACCACAGATTTTTGTTCTGTTGTGGTAAAATGAAACAAGCCGCTTGTATCATCATAGAATTGAGCAATGCAATGTTTCATGAGCTTCTCTGCTAGTAGTAAGTAATTTTCCTTTCCACCAGCTTCAAAAACCGCAATCAAGGCCTCAATTAAACAAGCATAATCTTCTGCAAATCCTTTGATAGATTTTTTATCGTTTTTAAGAATTCTAAAAACCTGCAAATCTTCCAAGCACCAGCTAATTAAAAAATCAAGAGATTTTTCGGCCTGAACCAAATAGTCTTCGCGACCCAAAAACTGATAAGCGTCTGCATATCCTTTTACCATGAGGGCATTCCAACTACAGATAATTTTATCGTCTAAGCCTGGTCTTACCCTTTTACTTCTTTCTAGTAATAATAATTTTTTACAAGTATCAATTTGGCTCAGAATTTCCTTCTCACTCAAGGCATGTTTTTCTGCAATTGATTCAATGTTTTGCGTTCTATACAAAATATTTACTCCTTCTTCCCAATTGCCATGTTCGCTTACAGAATAGTAGTCTTTAAATACCTCTGCATACTTGCCTAAGTATTCTTCCAATTCTTGGTTGGTCCACACATAATATTTGCCTTCCACACCTTCGCTATCCGCATCCAAGGCAGAATAATAAGCACCTTCTGGAGAACTCAATTCACTATCCATAAATTGATGTATGTGTTGAACCACTTCTGCATAAGAATCATTGTTAAAATAGCGCGCCGCCATTGCGTAGGTCGACATTAACTGAGCGTTGTCGTAGAGCATTTTTTCAAAATGTGGCACCTTCCATTGTGCATCTGTGCTATAACGCGCAAAACCTCCTGCTAGATGGTCAAAAATACCTCCATCATACATGCAATCTAAGGTAACCTCGCAAGCTTTTTTAAATACATCCTCTTTGGTGAGAGAATGAATCCCCATAAATAGCTCCCATTGGTTAGGAAGCGGAAATTTTGGTGCCCAATTATAGGCACCTTGTGTTAGGTCGAATTGCAGTTTCCATTTATTGAGCAATTCTAGGGTTAGAGGGAAAAGATTTTGCGTGTCTTCATTTTTTACAAATAGGTCTAAGCGTTTTATCCCATTGCTTAGGTTAGTAGCAAATTCAAAAGCCTCTTCTTTTTTGGTATGATAGAAATTATTTAAACTCACCAATACCTTTTCCCATTCTTGTTTTGGAAAATAAGTTCCACCATGCAAAGGTCTGCCGTCGGGTAGGGTAAAGACATTTAGCGGCCAACCACCTCTGCCAGTGAGTAACTGAACTGCATCCATATAAATTTGATCTATGTCTGGCCTTTCTTCTCTATCCACTTTTACACAGATAAAATACTTATTCATGATTTCTGCAGTATCTTCTTTCTCAAAACATTCATGCTCCATTACATGGCACCAATGGCAGGCACTGTAACCAATGCTCACCAGTATAAGCTTATCTTCTCTTCGTGCTTGTTCTGCTATTTCCGGACTCCATTCTTGCCAGTTTACGGGGTTGTGTGCATGCTGCAAGAGGTAAGGACTGCTTGCATGGATGAGTGCGTTGGTATGTTTGGTCATGCTTTTTAAAATATTTTATACAAATAAAGCAATTATCGTTAGAGCATTGTTTTAATTTGAAAACAAATGGCTTCTCCTAAATTTGAATTTAAGCAATTTACCGTGTGGCATCATGCCTGTGCCATGAAAGTGGGCACTGATAGTGTGGTGCTGGGCGCCTCTGTAGAGCTGGGTGCCCAAGAAAAAAATGCCTTAGATATTGGCACGGGTTCTGGCATTCTAGCTTTAATGTTGGCGCAAAGGTTTGCCAATTTACATATTGATGCCATAGAAATTGATCAGGAGGCAAGTAAACAGGCCTCAGAGAATTTTGCCATTTCACCTTGGAGTAATAGGTTAACAGCCACAGAATTTTCCTTGCAAAAATTTATCGAACAGGAGCACGCTACCTACGATTGTATTGTAAGCAATCCCCCTTATTTTGTTGCCAAAAGTAATTTTACCATAGAAAATGATTCACGTGGCAAGGCCAGACATGATGGCGATTTAAGCTTTCAAGATTTGGCAATTGGTGTAAGTAAATTGCTTGCTGCCGAGGGCAAATTTTGGCTTATTTTGCCCGTTTTGGAAGCAGAAAAATTTAAAGAACAGGCTATGCTTAATCACTTGCATTTAAACAAAGAGATACAAGTGTATCCTAAGCCAGGAAAGCCTATCAAGCGTCTCATTCAGGTATATCAAAAACAGCCTTCGGCATTGGTTCGAACCGAATTGTTTTTACAAAATACGGAAGGGAAACCGAGCAAAGAATACATAGCCTTGAGCAAAGAATTTTATCTGCGCATTGACCAATAATTTGGGACCTTGTTTTGCTGTAAATTTAAGTGGAGAGGATAAAAAAAGGGATGTTGAGAATACTATTTATGCGTTTCTATAAATTGAATTCCATTCAATTCAAGCTCGCGTAATATGGGTTCATAAAACTCTCTACTCAATGGAATTTGCACGCCTCTACTTTTTATTTTCCCTTGCAAAATTAGCTTGGTAGCAATGGCAAGCGGCAGTCCAACCGTTTTAGACATGGCGGTTAGCGAGTTGCTTTCACCATCAACAATTAGAGAAGATTTTACCTCGTGAGCTTTGTTATTTAACACATATGAAATTTGGTGGTGCATCACAATTTGGTCTAAATCGTTTTTGTTGAGCTTCCATTTTTCTTGCAATAATTTTTGCAAAGCTTGTGCTGGAGTTGCGTTTTTAAGTCCAATAGAAACGGGCTCTAACAAACCAAGCCAGGCTATTTTTTTAAACAGTTTACTGCTCTTGGTGGTTCCTAAAAATTGCGCCAATTTGCTTTCAATATTTTGTGTATTTGCCCCACTAATATAAGCGCAAACAAGTTCTCTATAGGTTAAAGTCTCGCAATGTGGCATAACATAGGTATCGTCCGTTAAGCCCAGCTTTACCAGGCAGTCCCAGGCTTCACAAAAACCTTTTCTTCTAAGTGTTCCTCTTATTACGGTTTGAGCCGAACCAATGCCATAAGGATCTATATAGCCCAAAGAATCTCTGTTGGCATAGGCATCAAAATTTTGTTTGCCTACCCTGCAATTTGAGATCTGTGAAAAGATGCGGTTAGGTGGAATAAACTTTAACAAACCCTCTTCTAAATACCTTGCGGTTGCTTGACCAGCCACCACCACATTTCTTGGATTCCAAGTAAACTTGTAGTTCCATGGATTGTCATCAAACTCTGGTGCAACTAGACCTCCACAGTATGATTCAAAACTTTTTATAACACCCCCTTTTGACTGAATTTCCTGAATAATTTTCATGGCAGAGAGATGGTCTATACCTGGGTCTAAACCTATTTCATTTAAGAAAAGTAAGTTTGATGTGAGGGCAGCAGTATGAAGCGATTTCATTTCTTCGCTCAGGTACGAAGCAGTAACCAAGTGCTTCTTTAAAGCAAGGCAATCATGCGCCGCCAACATATGCAAATGGGCAGGAAGCATAGATACAACAATATCTGCTTTGGCTATTAAATCCTTTCTGGTTCCTTCATCGGCAATATCTAATAGCACTGCCTTGGCATATTTACTTTTGGCAATTTTCTTTTGTGCCAGCTCTAAATTTGCATCAGCAACGGTGATGTTCCATTGTTCTTTATTGGCATGTTTTAAAAGATACTTTATAAGGTAAGTGGCAGATAATCCTGCCCCAATTACTAAGATGTTTTTCATGGTTAATTAGTTCTCCCCCGTGTTTTTTCTAATTTTTATTTTGGAGCCAGGCTTCAAAGACATATTTGGTGTTAGCTCATTCCAAGTAATAATGTCCTCTTCGAGTACGCTATATTTATCTGCAATAGATTTGGTAGTTTCACCACGCATAACGGTGTGATCTATCAAGGTAATTAAATCTTCTTTCAATAAATTACTGATGCGTGTATCATCAAAAAGCAAGGTATCTCTCTTTACTTTGGAAGCAAGATTGCTGCTCATGATTCTGTCTTTTGGCAACGAAATATAATAGGTTTTGCCAAGGGGGACATTTACAAATGGCTTACGCAACCAAGGGTTTAGGAGTTTAAGCAGTTTGTAGTTGCAAGCATTGTCTATGCTCCATTGCGCTAAATTGGTAATGCTTAAATCTACTTTTACTTTTACAGTAGGCACAGAAGAATACATATCGCTTACGTTCACATTAAATCCAAAGCGCGTAGGATTTTCGCATATATCCTTAATGGCAATAATTCTAAACAAATACCTAGCAGTTTCAACATTTAAATAGAGGTCGTAATAGGTATAAATATTTTGGGCGCGCATTTGTTTTTTTACACCTACTATGCCCATGTTATAACTAGCTGCAACCAGACTCCAATCTTTAAGTTGCGCATAGGCTTCTTTAAAATATAAGCATGCAGCATAAGTTGCCTTTTCTAAATGGTAGCGTTCATCTACCTCATCACTAATTTCTAATCCATAGCGCTTCCCTGTTTTATCCATAAACTGCCAGAAGCCAGCAGCACCAGCTGGCGACACTACATTTTGAAGTCCGCTTTCTGCCAAAGCCACATATTTAAAATCGGAAGGAATACCTTGTTCTTGCAGTATTTTTTCTATGGTTGGTAAAAATCTATTGGCACGTTTAATCATCAATAAAGTTTGAGATTGCCAATAGATATTGGTTAATATTTCCTTGTCGTAACGCTCTAAAACATCAAACTCTGTTAGTGGAATTTTAGTTCCTGCAAACTCAATAAATTTTGGAGATGCAAGTGAGTAAACCCTATAGTATTCTTGAAATTCTGCTAAGTTTTTTTTCTCTTCGGTATCGCTATGGCTTTGCAAAATGAATAGCGAAATGCCACAAATGACTACCCCGATAAGCAGGCTAATAATATGGTTCTTATTTATCATAACTGTTTTAGTTTGCACTCATCTGACGTGCCAGATGGTGGCTCGATTGTAGGATATCGTCTACAAAATCGCGGTGGTTACTTAGGCGCGGAACTTTATGCTGACCGCCTAATTTTCCTGATTTTTTGAGCCAACCTTGAAAGGTTCCTTTGGGCATTACTTTTATTATTGGCATGGTCATGGCCATGTCTTTATACCTTTTAGCTTCGTAGTCAGAATTTTTATTTTTTAAGTTCTGATCCAATAGCTCTGTAAAAGTTTTGATGCAATGAGGTTCCTTTTCAAATTCAATTAGCCATTCGTGACCGCCTTTGTTGTTGGCCGTAAAGTATACAGGCGCAGCAGTGTAATCTATGAGCAATGCCCCGGTATGGTCGCAAGCAACCTTCATGGCATCATCTGCGTTTTCAATCACTAATTCTTCTCCAAAGGCATTGATAAAATGTTTGGTTCGACCCGAAATTTTAAAGCGATATGGATTGGTGGAAGTAAACTTAATGGTATCTCCAATGATGTATCTCCACAAGCCTGAATTGGTACTAATGACGAGGGCGTAAGAAACATTGGGTTGTACTTGTTCGAGACTTAAGGTATTGGGAAAATCTTTGCCATATTCGCTCATTGGCATAAACTCATAGTAAATTCCATAATCCAACATAAGCAGCATGTCGTTGCTATTTAACCTGTCTTGAATGCCCAAAAATCCTTCGCTGGCATTATAGGTTTCTAGGTAGTTTACTTGCGAATTTTTGATAAGTTGTTTAAACCTTTCTCGATAGGGAGTAAAGCTTACACCACCATGCACGTATAGTTCTAAATTAGGCCAAATATCTGTTAAATTATTCTTGCCACTTAACTCAAACAACCTTTCAATAAGTACAATGGTCCATGTAGGTACACCCGAAATATTGGTTACATCATCATTGAGGGTAGCATTGGCCATGCGTTCTATTTTTTCGTCCCAATTGTCCATGATGGCAATGCTAAGGTCGGGAGTTCTTAGGTAATGAACCCACATAGGCATATTCTGCATCATTACTGCGCTTAAATCTCCATAAAAACTTTCGCTATTTGCATTGTTAATTTGGTGACTGCCACCCATCACTAAACCCTTTCCACTGAATATATTTGATTCTGGTTTTTGGAGCAAGTAAGTCATGAGTAAATCTTTGCCACCTTGGTAATGGCATTCTTCCAAACTTTCGTAGGTAACGGGAATAAATTTACTTTTAGCGCTGGTAGTACCAGAAGATTTTGCAAACCAACGAACTTCACTAGGCCATAAAATATTTTGTTCGCCCAACATCATTCTTTCGATATAATGTTTAAAATCATCGTAGTTGGTTACAGGAACTCTTTGTTTAAATGTTTCTAGGTTGTGTATGGTTTTAAAATCATGATGCCTGCCAAACTCAGTGATTTGGGCTATGCGCAGCAATTTCATTAACTGGTCGTGTTGAACCTGATGCGGATTGTTCAATATTTCTTCAAACGCTGGAAGGCGGCGTTTCAAGTACCAACTAACTAATGAATTTACGATAGGCATGCAGCTATTTTATTGACGCCAATTTCAAAAAAAAAAGCCGAATAAACAAGGACAATACTTAGGTATATTTATTTACCCATTCGCCAATTGGCAAAATCTCTGATAAGTTGAAACGCTTCCTTGTATTTGCTAAGGGTAATTACCTCATAGGTATCGTCTACATCATGGTAATGGTGGTAATTTCCTCTCAGGTAAAAAAAGAAGGAAGGTACACCTAATTCGGTAAATGGATAATGGTCGCTATTTGCGGCTTTTCCTCTTGGAGCAATATCTGGCAAATAGTTGCCTATGCTGTTGCAAATTTTTAGGTTTTCGAAAAGGGTAGGGAACTCCGTAGCATTAACGGCAGTAAGGCCTTCATCTCCGGTAGACATAAGGTCCATATTAATGAGTAATGCAATTTTCTTTAAATCTATCAACGGATTATTTACAAAATAAATAGACCCAAGCAATCCAACTTCTTCACCTGCAAATGCGATAAAAACAACAGAGAAATCGGGCGGATTTTTGGCATAATAATTTGCTAAATCGAGCATCATGGCCACCCCACTTGCATTGTCGTTGGCACCGGGGAAAATGGCATCATTTCCCATCATTCCAAGGTGGTCGTAATGGGCGGTAAATACCAGCAAAGAATCTGGGAATTTCTTTCCTTTTACCATTCCAATTACATTTTGAGTGCCATGAACTTTATGTGCCGCATCTATTTTTATGCTAAGTTTAAGCACTAAGTTTGGGAAACTTCCTTTCTTAAAATACAAAATTGGAAATTTGGCAAATTCCATCGAGACGCTCCAAACAAGGACGGGATTATTCTTAAAAATTAAGCCTTTGGCTTTTAGTCCGTTCTCTAAAATAAGCTTAGCCCTCTCTGGATGTAGGAGTTTCTTTTCCTTCATTTCATCTACAATGAGGAAGGTGCCTTTTAGGTTTTTGTTTTTAAGTTTATTGAACTCAGAGCTATTATCTACCATGGCAGAATCAAGTTCTAA
>JBILVK010000176.1:0-4679 GCA_044370475.1 Bacteroidia bacterium | reverse complement strand
ATTTTAGGAGCATCTTTGCTTGATAAAACATCAATTCAAGACCTTCTTAAAAAACCTTATGATCAAGAAATCAAAGAACAATTATGTAATCAACTGAAAATCTTTTAATTTAAACGGGACACTAGTGTGATTTAATAAAAACTAACAATTGGCTTAGCGTTGAGTTGACCATGCTAAAACTGTATCCCGACCAAGAGAAAATGCTTAACGAATACAGAAATGTTTATGAAAAACTAAAAATAATAGAGCCAGCTGAATATGATGAGTTAGAAATTATTTTGACAGAGTATGACTGCGACCCGAACTTTGAGAATGAAAAAGAAACATATGTTGACGTTTCAGGACAGAAAAAAAACCAGACCCAAACGCATTTAATAATGGTTACGCAATAGAGTTTTTAGAGTGGAACAAATGGCTCGGCATGGACTTGGCAGCCGAGACCACTAAAAACTTTTCAGATTTAGAAATAATAACTCATTGCCTTTACGAAATGACATTTATCGACTATTACGAAGAATCAATTCAAGAACAATTTAAATCTCTTAATGACACAGCAGAAGAATATAGAAAACTAACAGACGAAGAGAAGAAACAAAAAACAATATCTCTTGACGAACTAAAAAAAAGACTTGATGAAAAGAAAGGCAGCAGCTAACAGCTAAGGTTTCGTTGGGCTCGAAGAGCCAACAATGAACCTGATGTAACAAGGGTTTTGCTCCGGGCTGGCTGAATTGCAAACTTGGAGCTTTATGCTTCTATTCTAGTTCAATACTTGCTGACAGTTTAACCGTCACTAAGCCAAGCGTGTAAAAGTTAGATCCCATTTTTAGGTGCTATATGAATTATTAAAAAACAACCTCTAATTTTGAAAATGACCAAGACCCAGATAAAAACTGAAATTCAAAAAGTTCTAGATAATATTCCAGAAACTATTCTCATAGATGTGCTTAACTTTTTAACAGAATTGCAAGCCAAGCCTATTGAAAAGGTTAAGTTGACAAATAATTTACGTCAAATTATAGCTCAAGACATGGAACTTCTTGAACGTTTAGCCCATTGATTGAAACAAAAGATATCTTAAATATTCACAATATTTTAGAAAGCATTTTAATTAACAGTCCTATTACCGATAGAAATAAATAACTACAAATGTTATACTCGCTTACATTTGTGGGTTTTTAAATTTGGTATTCCACAACTATGTTATGGTAAAGAATCCAACCTTTTGCTGCCAATCTTAGTCTAAAGTAGTAACATTCTAAATTATGTTTCATTGGTGTTTGGTTCAGACCGAAAAAAAAGATTTTTGGGTTTAAGGGAAATCTGGTAACTTGGATTTATTATGTATTAATTTTTCTCAAGAAATAATGAAAAGAGTAACAGGAATTGGGGGCGTATTTTTTAAATGCAAAGACCCAAAAACAACAACAGAATGGTATCAGAAACACCTTGGATTGGACACTAATCCTTATGGTGCAACTTTTGAATGGTATGAAAGTCAAGACAGCACAAAAAAGGCACAGACACAATGGTCGCCATTCGCTGAAAATTCTAAATATTTTGACAAGGACTTTATGATTAATTACCGCGTTGCAAACTTGGAAGGACTTGTTGAAGAATTAAAGAAAGAAGGCGTAACTATTGTTGATCAGATTGAAACATTTGATTACGGAAAATTTGTACATATACTTGACTCAGAAGGCAACAAAATTGAGCTATGGGAACCTATTGACTAATAAATTGGCAGTGGATCTGGAAAGCCCAATTATTTAACCAACGAAATAGTTTAAAATGACAACGCTAGTGCTTCAAGTTTTCAAAAAATAAACAATAGAATTATGAGTAAAATAGCAATTATTGGCTTTTGAAATGTAGGCTAGCATACAAAGTAAAAATATCAAAGACAGTTTTCACGAAGCATGCCGGTAATTGGGCCATTTTCGCTTAGCTCTAATCACTGCAGGTAGAGGTAAAACCAAAAAGAAAAACTATGAAATACATCTTAACGCTACTCATCCTTTTAACTGTAAAATTGACCTTTGCACAATCAAGTTATCCTGATTTTTTAATAGGGACTTGGAAAATGGAAAACCAAGAAATTTATGAGCATTGGGACAAACTCAATGAAAACACCCTCAAAGGATTTTCATATAAACTAAAAGATGGCCAAATGATTATTTCTGAATACTTAGATATCACCAAAGTTAATAAGGAAGTAATTTATACAGCAACTGTTATTCAACAAAATCAAGGGAAAGGGGTAAGTTTTAAGTTAATAAAAGCTGACAGCACTTTTGTCTTTGAAAACCCTGATCACGATTTTCCTAAAAAAATTGTTTATCAAAAATTGAATGAAACCCAAATATTTGTGCAGGTTTCGGACGGAAAACAAAAGGGATTTGCATACAAGATGCAAAAGCAGAATCAAGAAAATAAACAAAAAGACAGCTCCATTTTAAACCCAAAATATGACAAAACATTGGTTGACAAATTGGGTGGAGATGATTATGGAATGAAGAGTTATTATCTGATCATTTTAAAAACAGGACCTAATACCACTGCTGACAAAGAACTTATTAATGCTAGTTTTAGAGGGCACATGAACAATATTAACCGTTTGGTTGAGGAAGGAAAACTAATCATTGCAGGACCCTTGGGAAAGAATGAAAACAAATATAGGGGCATTTTTATTTTGAATAATTTAAAGTCATTAGAAGACGCCAAAGAACTATTAAAAACAGACCTTGCCATTAAAAACGGACTATTGGATTATGAAATATATACTTGGTTTGGTTCTGCTGCGCTTCCAGAATACCTACCTTTTTCAGAAAAAATTTGGAAGTTAAAACCATAAAATTTAGACAAGGCAAAAACAATTGAAATCCTACATTAGAATACCAGGAAAGCCCCAATATACAGGATTAATTTCAGGAAAACTTAAAACACAAAATTACAAAAATCATGAGGAAATTAAGAAACAAAGTATCTCAAACAGTAATGATTTTTACATTCATTGCTTTAGGAAGTGTAAAATTATTTGGTCAAGTTCCGCCACCTGGAAAATACGACACAACCAATTATCCTGAAGATAGAAAATTTATAAATTCTATTTCCAATATTTTTGACCCTTCCCTATCCTTAAACGACAATTCCATTAGCATTGGTGCTGATGGCACAATAGCCTATGGACTTGAGCAAGAGTTTCAAAAATTTGCAAGAAACGGAATGACATTTAAATCTGTTGTTTCTGTTCCTGGGACTGAATTGGTTAGGATTTTCAATGGTCAAACCGCCATAAAAACTAAAGTTGCTGACGTGGTTTTTTCAACACCCAAAGGAGATTTACATTTTAAAGTAATTAGGGCCGAAACATACATTAAAGATAAGGGGAAATGGTATTTTGTTTTAGGCCAAGGTACAAACTTCCTTACTCCAGAAGAATTTGATGATTATAAAAAAACTCATACTCGCAAAAATTGAGCAAATGGTGTTTATGCCGGCCTCACTTATCCTTATAGACTTAGTTAAAAACCAAGAATAGCAAGTATTTATGAAAAGTAACATTTAGCTAGTATGGCCTTTTGTTTTGTTTCGCTTTGCTTGGAAAAGCCAAGGGTCAATATTGCACCAACGATGCCGGGTATTTGGCCACTGGCTAGATGCCAACCTTTGCTCACCAAAGACTCAACCTTTCACCTTCGCTAAAGCCTACACCTACGCCAAGGCTTCGGTGTACAATTGCGGCGAACAAAGACGCTAAAGGTTACAACTACTCCAAGGCTTCAATGTAAAATTGTGGCTCACAAATCCATGTAACAGCCGCCGCGCCTCAAAGACCAAAGACTCTCCTTCTCCCCCATAATTTCCTGCAAAATAAAATGGACTATTTGCGTATTTTCGCAATTGGAAAATGAATTCAGGTTCAATAAACATTGATTTTGCCAAATACCAGACGGTTATTGGCCTTGAGGTGCACGCGCAAATGCTCACGCACAGTAAGGCCTATTGCTCAGATGCCTATAGTTATGGGTCTGAACCAAATACCCAAATTAGTCCGATAAGCCTTGGTCACCCCGGAACTTTACCCAAACACAATAAACAAGTTATAGAAAATGCCATAAAAATGGGCTTAGCCTGCGGCAGTCGCATTGCAGAGCACCAATATTATGCCCGTAAAAACTATTTCTATGCAGACTTACCCAAAGGCTACCAAATAACCCAAGATAAAACCCCTATATGCACAGGTGGAGCTATAGAAATACGCATAAAAGATGGCAGCACCAAAAGCATTGGACTTACCCGCATACACATGGAAGAAGATGCAGGAAAGAGCATGCACGATCAAGACGTATACCATAGCTTAATAGACTTGAACCGAGCAGGAGTTCCCTTGATTGAAATTGTAACTGAGCCCGAAATAAAAACAGGAGAAGAAGCCTATCAATATCTCACAGAAGTAAGAAAATTGGTGAGGTACTTGGATATTTGCGATGGAAACATGGAAGAAGGAAGCCTGCGTTGCGACGCAAATATTTCTGTGATGTTGAAAGGCGCTAAAGAATTTGGAACAAAGATTGAGGTAAAAAATATGAACTCTATGCGCAATGTACAAAGAGCCATAGATTTTGAGGTAAAGCGCCAGATTACGGCCATTGAAAATGGAGAGAAGCTGAGCATGG